>CAMORF010000109.1 GCA_946623485.1 uncultured Clostridia bacterium | reverse complement strand
CCAGCACATATACCAGCAGGCCCACAGACATGATGTACATAAAGTAGTAATTGCTCCAGAACCCCAGAAACACGGAAAAAACAAACAGGCTGCAGCCCTCTTTTTTCATCTCCTTCTCCGCCCCTAGCAGCAAAAGCGGCAGTACGATAAAAGGGGCTGCGTAAATCGGATGGTTGACCACGCGGATCAGCATAAACCCGCAGAACACGTAAACCATGGATCCGGACAGGACATTCATCCACGCCGCCCCCTTCACCATAGCGAAGGCGAACACCGAAAAGGCAAGCCCTGCCGCGTAAAAACGCAGCAGAAGGATCCCTTCATACAGGAACTCCGTATAAGCGGACGGAACAAACACAGACAGAAAATCAAAGGGATGAAACCGGACGATCTGTCCGATGTCATCTCCCATCCCGATGGAAAAGTCATAAGACGGCAGGGAAAAGTTCCCATGCACAAAGCCGTCCAACGCACGGCGAAGATACTGCCCCATATAGCGCAGGTAGACGATATACTGGCTCATGCCATCGATCTTCTTGATCAGGGAGGCATGTGTCAGCAAAAAGGGAACAAAGACCAGTGTGCACATCCCCAGAAACAACAGGGTATACCGTATCACATAGACACGGTCCACACGGCCTTTCGGCAAACATTTCGAGCTCAAATGATCCATCCTCTGGAATATGTAATGATACAGTTCAGAGCGCTATGCGTTCTGAGACCGGGCACACACAGAATCTCTGCGAAGCGCCATAAACAACATAAAAGGGGAGATCTGGAACCTCCCCCTTTTTATACTGGATGATACTGGATTTATCATGCCTGGTCAATAAACCAGAAGGCGGGTGCCTACCGGGATATTCTGATAGCACCATGTCGCTGCACTCCGGCCAAGGCGTACACACGCGTGGGAGCAGGGATGCCTTCCGATATTGCCTTCTATGCCGACGCCCGGCCATTTATGGATGCCGCTGCCGCCAAAGCTCATGAAGTACTGAAGGTTGCTTCCCCACTGTACCGAATGGAAGATGAGCTGCTTAGACTGGATCACTTTGTATCCGATCGGCGTATCATACCCAGCCATGCCGGTGGAGCACCTGAAGCTCTTGACAAGCTCCCAGTTTCTGTTAGACCCCTTGAACACATTAAGGCTCTGCATATTCGTGGAAACCCAGATCATATACTCGGTCTGGCTGTTAATCTTTTTAGAATTGACAAACCTGACCTTGGTATTCTTTTTGTAGTCTCCCGGCGTACACGCATCTTCATAGGCAGTAACCGCATTCTGCGGCACCTTGCAATGTTCTTCCTCATCCTCATCCAGCATAATGGTCTTCACGCCGGTACGGTTGTAGGAAACAAGCGTGACCTTATCTCCCCTTTTCAGGTTCACCTTCTCGCCGGTCTCCATTACAGTGGTGGTAAGATCATAGTTTACCGTTGCCTTCCACCAGATGGGATGCACCTCACTCGGGTCACACGAGAGATAAGGACCTTCTGCATAGGCCTTGTGCGAAGGAATCAGGGAAAGCGCCATCACAGCAAGAAGAAGAAGAAGGACAGATTGAAATCGGGTTCCGGAGAACTGGTGCATGGTGAAACTCCTTTATGATTATGGATTATGATTAAGTCTGATTGTTACTCGAAATGTGAAACATCGTTATTATAACACAAGATAACTGCCAAAATATAAAAAGAATCTTAAGACACCAGTCCTGCCGTATTCAGCTTCACCCCTTCACCGGTGAACCGCATGATATGCATGATCTTCGGGCTTGTCCTGAGGCCGTAAGCCCTGCCGATCTCATATGCCTGGTCTCCTCCCTTCGGCATCTTTCCGCTTTTTACTTTTTCATGCCCATATGCCTGCACAGTCTCGGCTGTCTTTTTCGTCCCGGCCGAAAGAACCATCTGCGTATGTCCGTTTGCCGTAACAACATCCCCGGGCATGAACTGGAATCCATCCTTATTGCTGTTGTAGGAACCAACGACATCCGTAAAGCCGCAGAAGCGGAATATCCTCCACTCATAATTGGACAGATATCTCGCTCCTGAGAGCTGTCCGTTCTCATAAAATGTGATCTCGCCCCATTTCCCTTCATAGAAGAGTTTCGTCGATTCCGGGATATACTTTGCGTCAGGACCGCCCAGGTTTTCGCCAATCACATTGACGCCTGCAAAATAATAAGCGCAAAGGGGCAGCGTGGAACAGCAGTAATCACCTGTTCCAAGCCCATTCGGTTTTGCCTGTCCGAATGTATACATCAGGTTAGCGCCTTTGTAATCATGCCCGTAATCATATCCATGGTACGGGCTGTCCGCGATCGCCCTGGCCCACAGGCATGCCTTATCTATCGTTCCCTTGACCGCCTCGGCACTGAGTTTTGTCCCTGCAACTCCTACCGCCCCGTTATTCGTCGCCGCCCAGATATTCTCAAGCCCGTCACCACCGTCCTTGTGGATATAAAGAGGCGCGCTCTGTCCAAAATTGGAGACTGAGCTGACATATACCGCAGTATCCGTCCGGTTCCAGGTCATCTGCTTAAAGATGTTTCCATCCATATACAGTGTCTGCAGGTTCGGATCAGAAGGCGTTTCCGTTTGTGATCCCGGATCCGGCTGCGGCGTTGCCGAAGCAACGGTTACCGTCACATTGCAGGCCGCCTGCCAGGATCCTCTGGTTACGACCACAGATGCGCTTCCGCTCTTTAGCCCGGTAACTCTGTATTTGTTCGCCTTCAGCTTCTCCAGCCGAAGGATCGCCGGATCAGAAACAGACCAGGTAAACTCCATGCCGGATGCCTTTCTCAGCATCAGGGAAAAGCTTTGTCCCTCCGGAACGGTCCACTGGTTCTTGCCCAGGTAAGGTGCCAGAACCTTAATCTTCCACCTGAGCTTCTTGCTTCCCCGCCGCGCTGTAACCGTGCAGGTTCCCTTACCTGCTGCCGTAACAATCCCCGTCTGGCTCACGCCGGCAACAGAAGGCTTGCTGGACTTCCAATTCGACGCGCTGCCTCCGGAAAGCTGCTTGATCTCCCCGGTCAGCATCAGGGTCTTCGCCTCCGCCTTCCATGACCCATGCATGCCGGCAAGCAGGAAAAATGAAAGCAGCACACACAGGAATACTCCTGTCTTCCCAAGATTCAGACGATACTTCATAATCACTTCCTATTTTGAAAAACCTGCCCGGGTGACCAGCCTGCATCGCATAAAGCATGTTCATAAACCGTCTGGCAGCATCAATGTTACAATTCTGTTACGATATTATAAATGAAATGCAATAAAATAGGAAGAGGGAAAGATACAAACGGAAAGAAACAATGGCAGATCATGCAACCTGTCACATAACCTGTTCAGCACGATGGGTGCTGATCGACCGATGCCTCTTCAGGGTTCTCTCCCCGCCTCACATCACGGACAACAAACAGCGGTTTGTTGGTTGACGCGCTGATCAGCTTGCCCAGGTATTCACCGATGACGCCAAGCATCAGGAACACAATGCCTGCGATGATCAGCATCAGGCACATCAATGAGGACCATCCGGTCTGCACGGTGGGATCCACGAACTTATGGATAATCAGCGCGATGGTTGCCACAAACCCGGCCAATGAAAACAGGATTCCGAAGAAGTTCGCGATCCGAAGCGGCACCGTAGAATAATCCATGAAGGTCATAAACAGGCGAAACGCTTTTTTGAAACTGTAATTTGAGGTTCCGAATTCCCGCTCATAATGCTCCAGCGAAATGTCCGCCATGTTGGATGTCGTCCGGGCAAACAACGGTTGGACCAGCGCGTCATTTCCCTGGTACCGGATCATCTCATCCGTCACGAACCTGCGCGCGCACCAGAAATTACTCATATCGATCCCCTTCGGGCGTTCCACCAGACGTACCATCAGAAACTGGCTGATCTTGCTTGTCAGGTTCTTAAACCATCCAAACTGCCGCTTCCGGTAGACTCCAAACACCACGTCATAGCCTTCTTCCATCTTGTCCAGGAACTGGAGGATCTGATCAGGATGGTTTTGCAGGTCATCATCCATGCCGACCACAATCTCTCCGCGCACATAATGCATCGCGGCCAGGAGCGCGGCATGCTGTCCGAAGTTTTTGGAAAAATCGACCCCGGTCACCTTGCCCGGATAGCGTTCCACACATTTCAGGATCTCCCGGTAGGTGCCGTCACGGGAGCAATCATTGACCAGCACCATCTCGCATTCATAGCCATCCCACTTTGAGAAGGCTTCCATGCACATGTCAACCAGCTTTCCGATCGATTTTTCTGAATTATAGCAAGGTATCACAACGGAAACCAGCATGTTGACCTCCTGTTTTTATTCCTGCTCCTGTTCCGGACGCACTTCGATCCGGATTTGATCCAAAACATCCCCGATGATCCGGTGGCATTCCTCCGGGCCTTCCCCTTTTACGATGATCTGCCCGATCCGGTCCCGCCCGTTTCGCATCTTCCTGACATGGTCTCCCGGCCTGACATTGAAAGCCAGGTCTGTCACATTCTCCGGCAGCCGCGCAGGAGCCTGGAGTGAAGAAAGGATTCCATCCGTCGGAGCGCTCAGGAGCCAGGAGGCGTTTGCGACTGTCCTTCCCTCCTCCTGCGCCCGGAACATCCAGCCGACCTCCTCGCCCAGCGCACACCGCACGATGGCCTCAAAGTAATCAATTCCATAGTACAGGCTGACCGTATCCGCAATTCCCGTCGCGCCGCAGCGCGGGGTTGCCTCGATGACATAACATTCCCCGTCCACAAGCATGCAGTCCATATCAAAAGCGCAGCTTCGAAAATCCAGCGCCCCGGCGACCTGCTGCACCATCTGCCGGATCTTTCCCGAAAGCTGCCCCGCGCGCTCCCAGGGCACATAATGTCCCTGCGGAAAAGGCGGATTCCCGTCATGAAGGTCATTTCCAAGGGGAAGCACGAAAGCAGGCGTCTGGTCAGGTCCGATCATTCCTTCCACGCCAAACATGACGCCCTGCAGAAATCGTTCCGCGATTAAGTACGGCTTTCCGGTCTCCTGCATACTCTCCCGGAAATACCTGCGGGCCTCTTCCGGATGATCCGCACGGAATACCCCCCGGCTTCCCATCAGGTCAACAGCCTTGATCATCAGGGGAAAGCCGATCATCCTGATCGCCTCCTCAAGCTGCACCTCGTTCTCGATTACCGCATAGGGCGCCGTCAGGATCCCATGTTCCCGGTAAGCCAGTTTTTGCAATGACTTATCCCTGGCTGCTTCCGTAGCGCGTATCCCCGGTCCGGGAAGAGAAAGCCTGTCACACAGGTATCCCAGCGTCCGCGTACCGACATCCATACAGCAGGTGGTCACGGCGTCCGCGCCAAGGGTGCGTACTGCCTCATATACCTCCTCCGGCTTTGTGATATCGGCATAGACAACATGGCTGGCATAAGGAATCCCCTGGTAGGGGCCAGGAACCGTCACGGCATACGTCTCAACGCCAAGTTTTTCCGCTGCCTGAAACAGCGGGATCTGTGAGTAGCTGGCGCCAAGCACCAATATTTTTTTTCTGCTCATGCTATCTTACCTTAATCTGTACCATCTCATCGATATTCCGGAGGATCCCTTCCAGTTCTTCCCGGCTGGAGGAATGAAGCACCAGGGTTCCAATCTCATCTCTTCCGCTGGAGAAGCTATGCACCGGGTCTCCCTTCTCCACATGCATATCAACCTCCACCGCGCATCGTCTGGCATCTGACTCGATGCTGATTCCGTCATAGCTCCCCTCCTGCCGGCTGTGAAGAATCGCTTCCCCCCAGAATCCATGATATACAGGCTGAACCGGAACAGGATCGATCGCAAAGCCAAGAGCATACTGAACGGTTGAGAGAATAATGTCCTGGCCGGTCGCGTACCGGAGCATTTCCGCCAGGCGGTTCCCCCCGGCCCTGGGAGACAGCTCCATGATATAGGTCTTTCCATCCATGCCGAGCCGGGTCTCGATGTTATAGATGGCCGTGCCGATCTCAAGCTCCCGGATCAGGCGCGCAATCTCCCCCCTCAGCTCCGCCTGGGCAGCATGACGCATGGAGGATGGCCACAGGAACCCTGCCGGCGCATAGGGGTTTCTGGCTCTTGTGTCAAACATCTGATCATTAAAGGAACAAAAAACAAGCTCACTTCCGATTGAAAAACTGTCACTGTCCGTGGAGTAACCCGCCTGCGGGATAAACTGTTCCACAATCAGGTGCCCTTCGATGGAAGTGTCCGCCGCCAGCAGGGCAGCCTTCTCCATTCCGTCCGGACTGTCCACGCGCGTTACCCCCTTGCTTCCGGCGGAATCCGTCGGTTTCACGATCACCGGATACTCCCACATCCCCCGTTCCAAAACCGCCTCCCGGGGAGAATCATATGTCTTCGCGCAGGGAACATGGTAGCCATGTTCCTTCAGATAGCTGCGGAACCTTCCCTTATTCTGGAGGATCGTGACGGACTCATATGGATTCCCCGGCAGATTCATCTCCCGGGCCACATATGCTGCCGTTACTGCCCCGGCATCAGACGCGTAAGAGAGAATCCCATCGATCTGCAGCTCCATGGCCGCCTTCAGGACAGCCTCACTGTCAATTGTGGAAACGTTGCAATATTGGTCGCTGAACCGATGGGCGTAATTGCCTGGCAGATAATCACAGGTGATCACATGCGCCCCAAGCTGATGCGCAGCTTCAATGGCCGGGAGCACGAACCGGGTACCTCCCAGAATCATCAATTTCTTCATTCCGGAACAATCTCCTTCTTAAAATCATTCTGATACAATCTGATACATCGTATTCTTCTTGTCAAAGGAGCCTGCTTCGACTGCCTGCGCTTTCATATCGTAATATTCCCGGATATAATTCAGCGTAAGATTGATGTCATTGTCAATCAGGTATACCTTCTCATTATTGATACAGTCACGATATGGATTCGTGACCCCATACTGTGCCAGGGCCGCCTGATAAGCAGGGCTGCCGGCAGGCCATCCGCCGAGGACGCCCATGTTTGACGCCACGCCGATCGGTACAAGAGAAAGCGGACCATATCCGGGCGAGATCGCATACAGCCCTGCTTTGGTCAGGTACAGATGCTCCTGGTCAGAGGCAACCTGGGCGATAAAGTTCGCAGCCTTGGCTCTTTTCTCCTCGTCCTGGACGGTATTATGCCTCCAGAATACCGACCACCGTCCCTGGTTCACCACAAACAGAATGAGAACCATGGTCCAGGCATACCGTACCGGAAGGACAAACCGCTCCGGAGAGACCAGATATACCAGAATCAGACATCCGGCCAGCCAGACAGGATCATCTACCCTCGGAAGGTTGAACCTTCCCTGAAGGTACATATAATAG
>CAMORF010000108.1 GCA_946623485.1 uncultured Clostridia bacterium | reverse complement strand
GTGTTACAGCTGACAGCAGTATGCCCGGAGAAGCTCCTCCGGGATGATCTTCCGCACGAAGGCGCTTCGCTTCGCGATCATTCCGGCTTCCTTTTTGGACGTGGGAAGAAAGCTGCCGTTCTCAGCCGCATCTTCAGGAAGAACCAGCTTCCGTTCAATTCCGGAAAGTCCCGCATGAATTAAAAGCGCGAAGACCAGATAGGGATTGCAGGATGCGTCGGGGGACCTCAGTTCCGCCCGGGTCCGTCCGTTGAAGCTCTCGATATACATCAGTTCGGATTTCCCTTCTCTGGACCAGTCCGCCCGGTCCGGCGCGCTGCTGCTGCCGAGTCTGGAATAGGAATCGTCTGTCGGGTTCAGGAAGACCGTGATGTCGCGGATTACCTCCAGGATTCCCGCTGCTGCCTGGAGCGCCAGATCATTTCCGGACCTGTCAGCCGCATAGAGGTTGATATGGTACCCATTCCCCGGCTGGCCCTGCAGCGGCATCGGCGAAAAGTCTGCATAAAGGCCGTAAAGATCCGCGATCGTTCTGACTGCCATCTTGAAAGTCGTGATCTGGTCGGCAGCTTTCAAAGGCTTCGCGTAATGGAAATCAATCTCATTTTGTCCCGGTCCGCGTTCATGATGGGAGCTCTCCGGCGTCAGGCCCATCCTCTCAATCGTCAGATTGATCTCACGCCGGATGTTCTCACACTTGTCCGCAGGCGCGATATCGAGATATCCTGCCCGGTCATAGGGGATCTTCGTTGGATTCCCGTCTTCATCCTTGAGAAAAAGATAAAACTCACATTCTGTACTGAAGCGGAATTCTACCCCGGCCGCTTTTGCCTTTTCAATCGCCTTTTTCAGGACGTGTCTTGTATCGGAAGCGTACACTTCTCCGTCCGGCGTGCAGACATCACAGAACATGCGCAGAACCTTCCCGCGTTCCGAACGCCAGGGAAGGATCGTCAGGGTATCCGGATCCGGTTTCAGATAAAGGGAAGCATAGGGGCTGTCCGCAAATCCCGCGACCGCCCTTGCATTGATCGGCATACCGTACAGAAAAGCTTTTTTCACCTCGCCCGGCATCACAGCGATGTTCTTCTGAACGCCGAAGGCATCCCTGAAGGCAAGGCGGACAAACCTGACGTCTTCTTCCTCTATATGGCTCAGTACCTCATCCGCTGTATATCCCATATCTGAAACCTCTCATTTCTCAATCTGATAACGAATCCATATCCCCGGCGAAAAATGCTTTGTGTTCTGAGCAAAGGGGTTCAGGAATCTGCCCGGCTTCACTCCACCGTCACACTCTTTGCCAGATTCCGCGGCTTGTCTACATCCAGACCTTTCGAAACACTGATATAATAGCCGAGCAGCTGCAGCGGCACGACCGCGAGAATTCCGGAAAAATGTTCGTCCGTTTCCGGAATCCGGATGACAAAATCCATGCTGCCGTCAATCAGCTCATTCTTCCGATCGGTAATGGCGATCAGGTACGCCCCCCTGGCCTTGCATTCTTTCATGTTGCTGACGGTTTTCTCCAGGAGCCTTTTCTGTGTAAGCACACCGATGACGGGCGTCCGTTCTTCAATCAGGCTGATGGTTCCGTGCTTCAGCTCTCCCGCCGCGTAAGCTTCGCTGTGGATGTAAGTGATTTCCTTCAGTTTCAGGCTGCCCTCCAGGCTGATGGCATAATCCGCCCCTCTTCCGATGAAGAAAGCATCTTTCGTGTTTGCGTATTTTGAAGCGAACCACTGGATCCGTTCCTGCTCATCAAGAAGCCTTTCGATTTTGCCGGGAAGCGCTCTGAGCTCCTGAACACAGCTGCAATACGCATCCGCTCCGATCCGGCCTTTTACATATGCCATTTTAACAGATAGAAGATAGATCAGCATCAACTGGGAGGAAAAAGCTTTCGTGGTCGCAACCGCGATCTCCGGTCCTGCTTTGGTATAAAGCCCGTGGTCCGCCTCACGGGCGATCGTCGAGCCCTCTACATTCACGATGCCGAGAGTCCGGATCCCTTTTTCCTTCGCGATCCTGAGCCCTTCCAGGCTGTCCGCAGTCTCCCCGGACTGGGAGATGATAACAGCAAGCGCGTTTTCCTGCGGCAGAATCCTGCGGTAGCGGAATTCCGAGGCAAGTTCCACCCTGACAGGAATCTGTGCCAGATCCTCCATCACATATTGGGCTGTCATGCCCACATGCCAGGCAGAGCCGCAGGCGATGACGCAGACTGACTCCGTTTTTTCCAGGAGCGTATCATCAATCCCGGCACAGCTGAAATCGATCTCATCCTCTTTCAGGACACTTTCCAGGGTGCCTCTTACAGCCTGGGGCTGCTCATGGATCTCTTTCATCATGAAATGCTGATAGCCGTTTTTTCCCACGTCCGCCGCGTCCCATGTCACCTCCGTTTCCGGGATACGGATCTCATCCCCGTTCAGGTCATAGAAATGTGCCTCACCTGGTGCGAGCCGGGCCGACTGCAGGTTGCCGATGTAGTACACTGTCCTGGTGTAATTCAGCATGGCCGTTACATCGGAAGCCAGGAAGGATTCTTCCCCTGCAATGCCGATGATGAGAGGGCTGTCTTTCCTCGCCACGTAGATCTCTCCCGGATAATCCCGGAACATCAAAGCAAGGGCATAACTGCCCCTCACCCGCACCATCATCCGGTTGATCGCGTCGATGGGGCCGATCTTATATTTTCTGTAATAATAGTCGACGATCTTGATCGCGACCTCCGTGTCGGTATCGCTGTAAAACTCGTAGCCGTGCCTCAGCAGCTTCTCCCGCAGCTCTTCATAATTCTCGATGATCCCGTTATGTACGCCGATCACGTCATCGGTCGAGTAGTCGGATCTTTCTTCCCGGAACGCCCCGCTGATGTGGGGATGGGCGTTCTTCTCATTCGGCTCCCCGTGGGTCGCCCACCTTGTATGGCCGATGCCGCAGCAGCCAGGAAGCACTTTCCCCTGCTTCGTCCGTTCAACCAGATTATGAATCTTTCCAACAGCCTTAACCAGCTTTACAGTCCCGTTCTCATCACATACTGCCAGGCCGGCCGAATCATAACCTCTGTATTCCAGCCGCTTAAGCCCGTTCAGAAGAATCTCAGCGGCCTGCCTGCCGCCTGTATATCCGACGATTCCACACATATCTGCCCCCATCTCTCATTCCTGTACAACAACCCTGATATACGGAACGCACATCAGCTTTGCAGCTCCCGCACTCCTCTGATAAGAATATAACGCAAAAAAAGACAAAGACACCGTGGAATCACTTCCAAGACGCCTTTGTCTTTCTGAAAACCGATTCTAAACATTCATATGCAAGATGTCAAGTGCATTTTTTCCTGTAATTGTAATGCTGAATATGGTTCGGATTGAGTTGAGTTGTCATTTCTTTCCTGCCGCCATCCACGGTAGGCTTAATGGGAAATGCACATCTTTGATGTCACGAGTTCAACCCACGCCGGACAGAAACCGGCTCCAAGTGCGACCCTCTGAGAAGCAATGTGAGAGATAGATGTTCCATAATAAGGAAGGCGCCCCCGCCTCAGCACTTCATTTTTCAACAGTGAGACCAGCATTTGCCCAATTCCTGCATTCCGGTGTGCAGGGTTGACATCAATCCCAATCTGCCACATCGTGGGACTATCATAGCTTACTCCTGCAATGCCAAGGATCTGCCCTTCATGAAGCGCAGCCACTCCCAAAACATCCGGAGCATTCTCGTCAAAAGAGAACGCCTTGCTGTACCGCTCATCCCCCCGGAATTGTTCGATCTCATTTCCCTCATACCATCGAATCACACAGTCTCCGGTATGCACTGCCGTCCTTTGTTCAGAGATATAAAAGGGATGCAGCATCTCGATCTGATAACCTTCCTGATGCAAACGGTCGTTTAACCTGCGAAGATTCTTTACCTCAAAGAACCAATCGGAAGAGACGCCGGCGTACTCATTCCGGCACCACGAGATCATTTCATGATTGCCGGTAAACAACACCTTCCCATTGATAACAGCAATCTTCAGGATACATTCATTCTCCTGAAATCTGCGTCTTCCTTCCAGAAAACGATGCTGCGTGAAATGATTCTGGCGGTCCATGACATCATTCCCGGAGCAGCAATAGTCTATAGCAATCTGATTGCATAAAATACTGTTCATAATCGTACCGCTTCTATGATTGCCCGAAAGATTAGCCAATCATCTATCTCTATATAGGAAGCCAATCAAGAACTTTCTTGATTTGACTATCCCAAAACTCCCAATCGTGCCCGGCATCTTCCTCGTCCCATGAAAGGCCTGCGATAGAACGATTGTTGCATCAGCTCACTTCCACATGGTCGAATTGGAACCATGTATCCGTTCCTCCACGCTGGCCGGTACGCTGTGCAGTGTGGAGGTACCAGTATGCCTTATAATTGTAGGAATGGACATAGCTGTTCATGTACACATTCCAGACCTTCACCGCACCGGTCGCACAGTACATACCATTATTGTGGGTAACGCTGGCCGGCTGATCGAAGTAGAATAATCCAGCATCCCCAAAGTCCCCCGTCACTTCCACTTCATAAGTGCCGGATGCGCCTGTCTTCGCATAATCCTTGATAAACTGATTCAGGGTGGCTGCATTGTTCACTGCTCCAAACAGATGACTGCACAGAGCTTGCAGCGCATCAGGGGAAATATGCTTCACTGTTTCCGATCCGGTGATGCTCAGATCCGCATCGGTATCAAACGCCCCCGTATACTTATAGATGTATTCATACAACATAAAAGCTTTCACGGAATCCGTTAGATCCATGGCATGAACATTGCACGGAGCAATGCCCGATGATCCCAGCATCTTTCCGCACGCAGAGGCAGCCAGGGATGCAAACACGCTTTTGTGCTTTTCCGTAACGGTTATAACCGGATCAGACGGCGTCACAGGCCCTGGAGACGGCTGAGCAGAGCCATCCTTCCGGATTACCTTGATCACACAGGAGTCAAAGTCATCCTCGTCATCCGCGGTCAGGGTCACCTTCCCCATACTACGTGCAGTAAAGACCGACATGGTTCCGTATGTTTCAGAAAGGGTTCCTGCAGTCTGGTTCGAAAGCGACCATTCCGCATTTTCCACCGTGCGGAATGTATAAGAGTCCCCTTCACACAGCGTCAGCTTTGCAGGAAATGTGGAATTTTTCTTTACCTTGACCTTGCAGCTGAGCGTCCGTCCGCCTACGCTGGCGGTGATCATAGATGTTCCTGTCCTGTTTGCCTTCAGGACAGCACGGTCATAATTACCTGATACGAGCCCGACGACTCCCTCCGATGAAGTACGCCAGGTTACATTATCATCTTTATCTGTTCCCTGCAGCCGGAGAATATACGCATTCCCCATCTTCAGCTTCAGGCTGCTCTTCTTCAGTCTTGGAGCGGCTGATGCCGAAGAGGCAATGAGAAGGGTGAACAGGGAGAAAAGAAAACAAAGAGTAATCAACCTTCGGTTACGATAATCAGTTTTCATGCTGCACCTCCTTGGTATCTTTGTAGCAAACCATTACAGTTCAAGATCTCTTTTCCAGTGTAACACATTACGGACACTTTTTCTGAATAATCACCTTCAGTGCCATTAAAATACGCAATTATATAAGGCTGAATATACGTGCAGATGCACTATGGACATCCATTTCGGTTGTGGTTATGCTATAGATTGAAAAGATTATCTCTGAGGATCCTGCGGCCTGCGGATGAGATCCTCAGAATACAGAGAAAGGTCAGAGGAGAAATAGCGATGATTCTTTTTATCAATGCATGTGTCCGGGAACAATCAAGAACAAAGAAGCTGGCTGACTGCCTGCTGTCAAAACTGGGAGGGCAGGTGGAGGAAGTACGCCTGTCGGAGATTCCTTTTCCGGTGTCTGATGAAGCTTTTCTGGAAAGGCGCAGCAGCCTGATTGCATCCGGCACGTATGATGATCCTTTTTTTCATCTGGGACGGCAGTTTGCGGCTGCAGATCAGATCGTGATCGCGGCTCCTTACTGGGATCTGTCGTTTCCTGCTGCGCTCAAGCAGTATCTTGAGCAGATCTGCGTGGTTGGTCTCACCTTTCAGTACACATCGGAGGGTGTTCCAAGAGGATTATGCAGGGCAAAAAAGCTGTATTATGTCATGACAGCAGGCGGGGCGTATGTTCCGGAGGAATTTGGGTTCGGATATGTCAAGACATTGGCACAAAACTTTTACGGTATTGATGAAGTGGAGCTGATCAAGGCTGTCGGGCTGGACATTGATGGAGCAGATACGGAAAAGATCTTGCAGGAGAGCATCTCAGGCATCATGATTTAGGATCTGTCGTGACTGATATATTCTCCTGCATAGTCGGAGGCACGTTTCACCGCAGTGAATATATCTTCCCCTAAGGAAATGCTGTTCAGGAACATTGCATCAAAACAATCGCCGGCTCCGAGTGTGGAAACAGGCTTGACCGGCTTTACCGGAAAAATCTGATCCAGACTATCGCTCAGGAGCCGGATCGGATTGCCCCCATCCCTGGCAATCACTATCCCTGCGCCGACTAAAAGCAGTTGGCCGGCTGCTTCACGGATCTGATCTTTTCCGGTTACCTGACAGAATTCCTCTCTTCCTGACCCGAGAACAATGTCGCTCAAAGCAATCATCTCTTCCATGGACTGCTTTCTCGTCCCTTCATATCCATAGGATTCTGCCCGTACATTCAGATCAAAAACAACCGTTGCGCCCTCAGCTTTCCGCTCTTTGAAAAATGCCAGTACAGCGGCATTGTTCTGCGCATCATCCAGGAATGCCATTCCGCTGGTAAACAGAATCTGCCCGGGAAAAGACGGGATCCCTTCAAAGCAGTTTGGTCCGAATCTGGGATAATCTGCCCACGGCGGCACAAAGCAGAACATTGTACGCTCATTGCTTTTGTCCAGGACGGCGACACAGTACATGTTTGACATTTTAGAAGGAACCGCCCAGCGCATATCCACACCCTTTTTTTCCATCTCCGAGATCAGATATTCTCCCAGAGCATCCCTGCAGACTGGCGTGATAAATACCGGGCGGGCCTTCATCCTTCCGAGATGTCTCGCAACATTTCCTACAGAGCCCCCACACTGCATATTCACCTGCAATTCCTCTGCTGCGGCTTTCCGGATTTCTTTGTGCCTCAACGCTTCCTGCATTTTCCCGTATGGAACGATCAGATCGCAGCAAAGATCTCCAACACATATGATCTGCATGCAGTTTTTTCCTCCGGCTCAATACTGGTGCGCGATCCGGCAGAATTCCCGCACCTTTTCAATGTTCTTGCGTACAAGCTCGCCGTTTTCCTTGTCAGACGTCTTTGTCACCGAATCG
>CAMORF010000107.1 GCA_946623485.1 uncultured Clostridia bacterium | reverse complement strand
CGGGCTATGTGATTGATTTTTGAGCTGTGCTATCGGATGAAAAGACAAGCAAGATCATCCGTTATTTCTGAACCGATCCTTACACAGTCAGCCCCGCCGGGGAGAGCCGGGGCTGCGTCGTTCCATACGCTCTCCCGGCTCTCTCCGGCGGGGCTGTCAGCCTGGCAGCTCCTTGCCAGTCCTTTCCGATTACCTGTATGATTGATTATTGAACTGTGCGATCGGATGAGAAGACAAGCAAGATCATCTGTTATTTCTGAACAGATCCTTACGTCCGGATCAGTCCCATCAGCAGCATGAATGCAATATATACGGTCGGGATCAGCAGTCCGATCAGAAGTTCCACGGAAAAAATCCGGCCTTCCTTTCCCTTCAGCCGGCCATGTCCTTTCCTGGCTTCCTGATAAATCAGGTCCCGCTCGGCCGTTTTCGCTATTTTGCGCACTACGATGATAGCGAGAATGATGCATGCGACAGCAATGATTCCGTATATGATCCAGTAGACCAGGCTCAGATCGCGGACGGATGTATTCTCTGCCTCAACCAGAACGCTTGCCATGTTTTCCGGCAGCCGCCGCTCCAGGTAAGCCAGGATAACCGTTACGCTGTTCAGGCACATATGGGCCAGCATGGAAGCGTAGACAGATCCGGACGCTTCCACCAGATAGGCAAGGAATAGCCCGATGGCAAATGCGTACAGAAACTGGTTCAGGTTCCCGTGGGCGAGGGCAAACATCAGAGCTGTCATCACTGCAGTCTTAAACAGACCGCAGCTGCGGAATGCCTGGAACAAAACGCCGCGGAACAGGAATTCCTCCACGACCGCCGGGAGCACTGCCATATACAGCAGATTGAGCCAGATCGGCTTGTCCCATACAAGCGTCCCGGTCAGGACGGAATAATGTTCGATGCGTACAACAATGTCATTCGGAACCACCAGCTGGCTTACCAGGTTCAGAAAATTCGTGATCGGAAGGAGGATCATGGACAGCAGCAATGTCCAGAGGATGACACGGATCCCGATGAACTTCATCCGCGTACCGCGCATCACCTCAAACCGGTCCATGAACAGGATCACGATGGCAGGAACCAGCAGTTCGAGTTCCACCAGTGCCTGGCTGCTGTAAAAATTCAAAAAGCGGTCCAGCTTTGCCACACTGATCAGAAGGCCTGTAATAATCCATACTGCCATCATGGCCAGATACTGTGTCCCGGCTAATCTGCTTCTATTTTGCATCGCTTCACACCTCCTATGTCATTTTAACACGAAAAGCGCCTCCGGAAAATACCGAAAGCGCTTTTCAGACAAGGATTAAGATCGATGAAAATCACTCGTTGATCATAAAATCGATCAGCTTCTTTACATCACCGGGGTCATACGCGACCAGCTCAAGCTCCGGGATTTCCTCTTTGACTGAGAAGATGTTCGCCAGAGAAAGGTACTGGCTGAGTTTGCTCTTCAGATTCAGCCTGTCGCCTTCCCCTGTCACCAGTTCGATCTTGCCCTGGCAGGAATCAATCACACGAAACAGCTTTTCCGGATCCTTTACATTCTGTAACTTCATAAATATACTCTCCTTTCCACCCCGCGTCTTCCGGGGCTTTCTGGATCTGAATCTCTTTTCTCTTTACGCCCCCAATATAGCACGCCCCAAATAGAAAGCAAGTTTTTTTCGCAATTTCCCTTATTTGGCTATTATTCACGAAAACGTCACAACGAAATTGGTGCTATTGCCTATATGCAGGCAATAAAAACCGCCTGCTTCAGAACAGGCGGATTCTGTTTTTCTGTTACTCCTCTTCGTTTCCATCCGACTTACTACGTCGACTGCTGACTTACTACGTCGACTGACAACAACGCAGCAAATACATGCGAAGACAAGCAAGATGTACCAGTTATTATGCGACAAATTCGTAGGATCTATTGAAAAATAACTTACGATCCAATCTCATTGGCTGCTACAGGCGGTATATGCGTTTTCCGCGGATTTCAACTTTTCCTTCCTTCAGCAGATGCCCTACCGCCCGCTTAAATGCATTTTTGCTTAAGGAGAACTCCCGCTTGATGATCTCCGGCGATACTCTGTCGTCAAAGGGCAGGACGCCTTCATACTCTCCGATCACCTGCAGGACCAGCTCGGCATCCTGCTCAATCTGCAGGTATGCCTTTTCCCGGACAGAAAGGTTCAGCCTTCCATCCCCACGCACGGCAGTAACCCTTGCCTCTACGACCTCTCCGATCTTCACAGGCGCCTGCGCTTCATGTTTCGGGATCAGTGCACTGTACCGGTCATCCACCGCGGCGAAGATCCCGAAGTTTTCGCTCGTCTCATAGATCCTTGCCTTTACCCTGTCATCTTTCTTGTAAGGCGCATCACAGCGCAGCCATGGGTAGACATTCATGGTTGCCGCCAGACGGCCGGATTTATCAATATAGGGGGCAACAAGGATCTGTTCCCCCGCTTTCACTCTCCGGGTCTGCTCATGAAACGGCAGCAGCAGGTCCTTTGGAAGCCCCCAGTCCAGAAACGCGCCGATCTTTCCGGTTTCTCTTACCGTCAGCAGCCCCACCTGGTGAAGCACAAGAAGAGGCGTCTTCACGGTTGCGATCAGGCGATCCGATGAGTCCTTATACAGAAATACTTCAACCGTATCCCCTGTCTTCGCGCCTTCCGGTACTTCTTTTTTCGGCAGAAGCACAGAGTCCGACCCATCCGTCAGGTATGCTCCAAACTCGCGAAACCGGTCAATGGTAAGCTTCTGCTTTTGTCCCAGATTCATATCATTTTCCTCTCAATGCAGCTTCTCATTGCAGCTTCGGCCGGGAGGAAAAACGCACGATTGCGCATGCTCTCTCATCTTCCTTCCGCAGGCTGACCGTAATGTGATTGTCATCCTTCTCTTTCACGACCAAAGGCCGGATTACATCCCCCAGAAATGTCTGTTTCACGTATTCTACCCTTGTTTCATACAGATCAAACCCTTCCGGCAGATAGTCCAGCGCCATCTGGATATACTGGCCGTTGTTGACGTGATGGTTGGAATCCAGGTGGCCGCGGTGGATCGTGAAGGGTTCCATCTCCGCTCCGCCTTCCGGAACCCGGATCCGTCTCGGCGCATACGGCATGTCCAGCTTTTCTTCCTGTCCGTAACGTTCAATCAGCAGATCCGGAACCCGGACCGGACGAACGTTTTTTGTATCCATCAACACCCAGACACTGTTTGCCCAGGCTGCCCTGTTTCCGCTCCCGTCTATCATCTCCAGATTGCGCAGTCCGTAGAAGCTGTTGAAATCATATGCCCACGTCCTGACCGTGATCAGTTCCCCAAGCTTTGGCATATGATCGGTAAAAATCTGCCAGGATACCAGAACCCAGGCCATATTGTGTTCTTTCAGATAGGAGATCCCAATCCCAAGTTCTTCTCCCTGAAACGACGCGGCATCCTGAAAATAGTTCACAACGCCTCCAAGATGAAGGCGACAATTCTCACCGCATTCAGAATATCGCACCCTGGATTGAAATTCATACTTTCCCATCTTACTCTGTTCCCTTCCTGACCTACATCTTTTCTGTTTTCTGATCTGTATCCGCGTATGAGCTGCCGCCTTACGGCCTGCCTCTGTTTATGGACGGCTGAACTGATAGCCTGCTTCTTTTTAATGGATACTGACACTTATGACCTGCTTCTTCTTAATGGATACTGACACTTATGACCTGCTTCTTCTCAATGGATACTGACACTTATGACCTGAATCCACTTATGTTCTGCTGGATCTGAATCGGATTCCTGTCTGGGCCAGATCTATGATCCGCGGCACATCTTCGCTTGCAAATGCAGCTGCCTCCGCTGAGATCCTGCCCGCAATCCGGTCAATTTCATCTTCCTTGTTCTGCAGGCCATATACCCACTGGTACATCATCTCCTGATCGGAAGGCAGGTTTCTGAGGCGCGTGTTGACATATTCTGTCGCAACATACATGTTTTCAATCGCGCACAGCCGCTGAAAGAACACCTCCCGCATCCGGTCTTCCACATCCTTCCAGCGAATCCTTCCGTATTCTTTTTCCTGCAGCTGTAGTCTGGCCATATGCTTCAGGATATCCGTCATCTGCCTCAGCACCGTAACCAGGCTTCCCTTCAACGCACCTTCATAAACCGGCATCGATTGATTGGTTGCTACCCCGGCTGCCTTACGCAGCGTTTGAGCGAATCTGTCGATCGCCGGAGCAGACGCCTCCTCGCAAAGCCGCACATATCTCTTCCAGTCAATTATCCCCATTGTGCTTCTGTTTCCTTTCAGGTCGTACTGCTATCGTTCTGCCACAGATCACAAATTTGCTTCTTGCCGCTTATTATATCGCATTTTTCAAAACTCGTCAGCAGGATCGGAATGAGATTCTGCGCGTCCTGCGCAAGTCCCGGCCTGCTTTGGTCACTTTCCGGCATCTCCACATCAGAAAAAGTACCTGGAGCCGGTCGTATTGCGCCTATAAATATCATATAAAATGATCGTCATATGATATGTATATTTGAGTGCATTTCCTTTACAATCGAAACATGGGAAAATTGAAGGATCAAAAGGAATGTGAATATGCCAGGTTTTGCGGACAGAAGATCAAGATGCTCCGTGAAAAGAACCATTATTCCCAGCAGAAGCTTGCTGAGATGATCAATTGTTCTGTTGTCACCCTCAGCCGGGTGGAACGCGGCGTCCAAACCATGAAATTCTGGCGTTTAACGATGCTCTGTGATATCTTTCACGTGAGCCTTGATTATCTTGTGCGTGATTCCGGCGCTGAACGGGCGGCTGCTGTCCCTTCTTACGTGATAAGTCTCTTCGACAGCGCAAATCCCAGTGAGCTTGAAATCCTTTCCCGATACATGAGCTCCGCGCAGGAAGAGATCAAGGCTCATCAGGATCTGGAACGAAAACTGCAGACTGCAAGAGAAGAGCTGGAAAGATATCGAAGCCTGGAGCGGGAACTCAAGAGCGCGAAGAAAGAGCTGGAGAAGATCCCTGACCTGGAGCATGCGCTTAAGGTCGCGCAGGAAGAATTGCGCAGATACCATAACCTGATCAAGGTATAACGCAGCTGTTCCGCACCTCATTACGCAGAACGCAAAGCGTTCTGCGCTGAGGGCGGTCAGGGATACGGAATTGGATCCGGACCGGATCCTGAATTGTTACGATAAAACATGGGGCAAACGGGCAGGGAGGACTTCATCTCCCTGCCCGATTCTCTGCCCGTCCGGCATGTTTCTCTGTCCGTTTTCTATCCGTCCGGCATGTTTTCCCGTCCGTAATTCTATCCGTCCGGCATGTTTTCCTGCCCGATTCTCTGTCCGTCCGGCATGTTTTCCTGTCCGTTTCTCTATCCGTCCGGCGTGTTCCCCTGTCTGTATCTCTGTCCGTCCGGCATCATACCGGGACATAAAAAAACCACATCCGGATCCGGATGTGGTGCTCAACAGGGGTACAAGGATTCGAACCTTGAAATGACGGAGTCAGAGTCCGCTGCCTTACCGTTTGGCTATACCCCTTTATGATATTTCTCTTTGCCGCTTTTCCTTGCGACGAATGTTATTATATACGCAACAGGAACGCATTGCAAGCATTTTTTTCATTCTGCAGAAAACTTTTTGACCACTTTTTTGACCATATCTTTCTTCTTTCCTTTCCCGGCGGAAGCGTTTATAATGCGTGAGGAAGGCGATATCATGTGAGAACGGAGTACGAAATAGTCGCCGGATTCTTTTTGATCAATCTGCGATATTTGCCAGAAAGGAGGCTGCTTTCCATGAGTACTATGAAGCTTTCGCTTCTTACCGACTTCTACGAGCTGACGATGATGCAAGGTTACTATAAAACCGGACACAACCCAAAGGTCGTGTTTGACGCATTTTACCGCAGCAATCCGGATGGCGGAGGATACGCGATCTGTGCCGGACTGGATCAGCTGATCGATTATGTGAAGAGGCTGACCTTTGATGAACAGGATATTGCCTATCTTCGTTCCACCGGAACGTTTGAAGAAGATTTCCTGGAATATCTCCTGAACTTTCATTTTTCCGGAGATATCTATGCAATTCCGGAAGGGACCGTCGTCTTTCCGAAGGAGCCGCTGGTCAAAGTTGTCGCCCCCATCATGGAAGCGCAGCTGATGGAAACAGCGCTTCTGAATATCATCAACCACCAGTCTCTGATTGCGACAAAGGCTGCACGCGTCTGCTATGCCGCCCAGGGCGGCGCAGTCATGGAATTTGGCCTGCGGCGGGCGCAGGGACCGGATGCGGGCACCTATGGGGCCAGGGCGGCAGTCATCGGAGGCTGCGTTGGAACCTCGAACGTACTGACCGGGCAGCTTTTCAACGTGCCTGTCATGGGAACCCATGCGCACAGCTGGATCATGAGCTTCCCCAGCGAGTTTGAAGCATTTTGCACTTACGCAAGGCTCTACCCGGACAACTGCACGCTGCTGGTGGATACCTATGACACGCTTCATTCCGGCGTCCCGAACGCGATCCGGACCTTCCGGCAGATGAAAGAAGAGGGAATCAGGCTGAAGAAATTCGGAATCCGCCTGGATTCCGGCGACCTTGCCTATATGTCCAAAAAAGCAAGAGCCATGCTCGATGAAGCGGGCTTCCCGGATGCCACCATCACTGCCAGCTCGGATCTGGACGAATACCTGATCCAGTCCCTGATGGCCCAGAGAGCGGCAATCAATTCCTGGGGTGTGGGCACGAATCTGATCACATCGAAGAATACGCCCGCTTTTGGAGGCGTCTATAAGCTTGCGGCAATCGAGGATGAAAACGGGAACCTGATCCCGAAAATCAAGCTTTCGGACAATACCGAAAAGATCACGAATCCGGGCAACAAAAAGATCTACCGGATCTACGATAAGCAGTTCCACAAGATCCGCGCCGACCTGATCTGCCTGGAGGAAGAGGAATACGATCCCGCGCAGGATCTGATCCTGTTCGACCCGAAGGAAACCTGGAAGAAGACAAAGCTCAAGGGCGGCACTTATGAGATGCGCCCGCTGCTCATCCCGGTTTTCCTGAACGGGGAATGCGTCTATGAGTCCCCGTCCGTCATGGAGATCCGTGATGTCTGCACCATGGAGAAGGAATCCCTGTGGGATGAGACAAAGCGGTTTGTGAACCCGCATGAAATGTATGTGGATCTGTCTGACCGTCTCTATCAGATCCGCACGGATCTTCTGGAAGAAATGAGCCTGAAGCAGCTGCAGGACTTTTCATGAATCGTACTCTGACATCCGCAGACTGCTTTTGAGCTGGTATTGGTGAACCCGAAAGAACCCGCAGCGTCATGCTGCGGGTTCTTTTATTATGATGATTATTTGTAACTGTTCAGCACTCACAGCATACTGTCATAATTCGAGCCGGCAAG
>CAMORF010000106.1 GCA_946623485.1 uncultured Clostridia bacterium | reverse complement strand
CCTGATGTATGCTCCGCAGCAGTCCCCGCAGAACAACTGGGGCACCTACGGCGAGAATGACGACTTTGACATCTTCGTGATGGGCACCAACGCTGATGGAGAACCCATGCTGACCCATGCTCCTCTGGGCGATGCTTCTCCCGTGGAAGTCCGTGAAGCGGAAAGCGTAAACGGCCCTCTGGCCATTCTGGACAGCTACTACGGCAAGTATGTGACTCTGCCCGATGACGCCGCCTACCGCCTCAACTGGATCAAGGACGTCTACACTCCCGACATGAACAATGACTATGTCTATCCCAACGTGTTCATGAACGCCAACGACAATAAGGAGTGCTCCAACCTGAACGCCGATCTGCGCAAGTGCATCAACACGGCGAAATCCGACTGGGTCATGAACGGCTTCACCGACGCTGACTGGGATCGTTTCCAGAACGATCTGAAGGCCTATGGTCTGGATAAGTACCTGGAGATCCATCAGAAATACCTGGACGCTTATTTTGCCGAATAATCCGATCAACCCATTGGCTTTCTTCCCCTCATGCTCAGCATGAGGGGAGGAAAGCCCCTTGACCGACCGAAACCGCATCAGGAAGGAAAAACATATGATGAGCGAGGCATTGAAGAAGGCGCGGGACTTTGAGGCCCAGTACACCCCGTATGTGCCCCAGAACGAGCGCCCGATGTTTCATGTCACCGGCGGCATCGGCTGGATCAACGACCCAAACGGATTCTCCGTCTACAAAGGTGAATACCACCTGTTCTTCCAGTATTATCCTTATAAGCCGATCTGGGGTCCCATGCACTGGGGCCATGTAAAGACCAAGGATTTTATCCGGTGGGAACGTCTGCCCGTAGCGCTCGCGCCTGACATGCCCTATGATAAAGACGGCTGTTTCTCCGGAAGCGCCATTGAACTGCCTGACGGACGCCAGCTGCTGATGTATACAGGCGTACGCGAGGAACCGCAGGAAGATGGCTCGCAAAAATCCTATCAGACGCAGTGCCTTGCTGTGGGCGACGGTGTCAACTATGAGAAAATTGCGGAGAACCCGGTGCTGACGGCGAAGGATCTTCCAAAGGGCGGAAGCTCTGAAGACTTCCGGGATCCCAAGATCTGGCATGAAGACAGCGGCTATTATGCCGTAGCGGGCAACCGCCCCGCAGACGGAAGCGGCTCGATCCTCCTGTTCCGCAGCGACGACGCTTTTCACTGGAAGTATTACGGGCGCGCAGCCTCCAATCATGGCCAGTACGGCATGATGTGGGAGTGTCCCGATTACTTTAAGCTGGAAGGCAAAGACGTCCTCTTTGTCAGTCCCCAGGAGATGAGCCCGATCGGCCTTGAATTCCATGCCGGCAACGGCACCGTCTGTATGATCGGGGAGGCGGATGAAAAGAAGCATCTGATCCGCGAAAACGTCCATGCCATCGACTATGGCATTGACTTCTACGCCCCTCAGACCCTGCTTGCTCCGGACGGCCGCAGGATTATGATTGCCTGGATGCAGAACTGGGATACAGCCAGAAGTTATCCCAAGGGAATGCGTATCTGCGGGCAGATGACCCTTCCCAGGGAGCTGAGCATCCGGGACGGCAGACTGATTCAGCAGCCGGTTCGTGAACTTGCGAACTATTACGGTGAAAAGATCAGCTACAAAAATGTACCTATGTCCACTGAAACCTTCCTGACAGGCATCAGGGGAAGGGTGATCGATCTGACGGTGGATGTGCGTCCGGCCAACGGCAGCACCATGTACCGTTCCTTCAAGCTGAACCTGGCCAAGGATGGCGAGCATGTAACCACCATCCGATATAAGCCTGAGCAGGGAATCGTCCGGGTAGACCGCTCCCGCTGCGGCCTGCGGTTTGATATCGTGCATGTACGCGAGTTCCCGGTGTATTCCAAACACGGCTGCATCCGGCTGCGCTGTATCCTGGACCGTCACAGCCTCGAATTGTTCGTGAACGACGGCGAGCAGGTGGCAAGCTTTGTCCTGCATACCGATGAATCCGCCGACGTCATCAGCTTTGAGGCGGACGGCGAGGTGCGGATGGATGTTGAAAAATACGATCTGATCTTTGACGAGGAAAAAGAAGCATGAAGCGTTATGATGTCGTCGCCCTGGGCGAACTGTTGATTGATTTCACCGAGAACGGCATCAGCAGCCAGGGAAATCCTGCCTTTGAAGCAAATCCTGGCGGAGCGCCGTGCAACGTGCTGGCGATGCTGCGCAAACTTGGCAAAAGGTGTGCGTTCATTGGAAAAGTAGGGGAAGATATGTTCGGCCAGCAGCTGAAAACAGTGGCTGAGCAGGCAGGAATTGATATGAGCGCCCTCCTCATGGACAGGGATGTGCACACGACACTGGCGTTCGTAAAGACTTTTCCCAACGGAGACCGCGATTTTTCATTCTACCGCAATCCGGGTGCGGACATGATGCTGAGGGAAGATGAACTGCCTCTGGAAATGATTCGCAGTGCCAGAATCTTCCACTTCGGTACCCTGTCCATGACGCACGAAAACGTTCGCGCTGCGACAAAGACGGCAGTGCTGACAGCAAAAAAAGCAGATGCAATCATCTCCTTCGACCCCAACCTGCGCCCGCCGCTGTGGAACAGCCTGGAGGAAGCCAGGGAACAGATGGCCTGGGGGCTTTCCCAGTGCGACGTGCTGAAGATCTCTGATAACGAGATTGAGTTTCTGACAGGAACGGACGACTTTGACAAGGGTGTTGACGCTATCTGGAAACAGTGGCCCGGCATCCGTCTGATTAATGTGACGGCCGGCCCGGGCGGCAGCTATGCTTATGTTCGGGGAAACCGAGTATTCGTACCGGGCTTCCTGCTCGGCGGAACCATCGAAACTACCGGCGCGGGAGATACTTTCTGCGCCAGCGTACTGAACTTTATCCTGGAGCATGGTCTGGATTCCCTGAACGGGGAGGATTTAAAAGAAATGCTCCGCTTCGCCAACGCGGCGGCTTATCTGGTTACCACAAAAAAAGGCGCGATCCGGTCCATGCCGGAGCGCGCTCAGGTAGAAACGTTACTGAGCGAACACTAACCGGTTGTGATACAAACCCATACGACCCCATTTCAATGACGGGACGCCACTCCACGCAATGGTTTTCCGTACATTCAAGAAGGAGGAAGAAGTTCCGCAGGCTCGCGGTGCGGCAGTGTGGAGACCTGTCGTAATGCGGTTCGCATCAGCGTATGCGACGCGAGACAGCCTGGATAGTTTCCCAGCTGTCAGAGCAGGAGTTTATGTCTAAGGTTGTGCTGAAAAATCTGAAAAAGGTCTATGACGGCAATGTTCTGGCGGTTTATGATGTGAATCTGGAGATCGCCGATAAGGAATTTATCGTTCTGGTCGGCCCTTCCGGCTGCGGAAAGTCCACCACGCTGCGCATGGTTGCCGGCCTGGAGGATATCTCCGAGGGCGAGCTGTATATTGACGGCCGGTTGTGCAACGACGTCGCTCCGAAGGACCGCGACATCGCTATGGTATTCCAGAACTACGCCCTGTATCCGCACCTGTCCGTTTATGACAACATGGCCTTCGCACTGAAGCTGAAGAAAACGCCGAAGGATGTCATCGACAAGAAAGTCCGCGAAGTCGCTCAGATCCTCGGCATCACCCAGTACCTGGAACGCAAACCCAAGGCCCTGTCCGGCGGCCAGCGTCAGCGCGTGGCGATCGGCCGCGCCATGGTGCGTGATCCCAAGGTGTTCCTGATGGACGAGCCGCTCTCCAATCTGGACGCCAAGCTGCGCAATCAGATGCGCGCTGAAATCATCAAGCTCCGCCAGCGCATCAATACCACCTTCATGTACGTTACCCATGACCAGACGGAAGCCATGACCCTGGGCGACCGCATTGTCATTATGAAGGATGGCTATGTCAATCAGATCGGCACACCGGTGGAAGTGTTCAACAAACCTGTGAACCTGTTTGTAGCCGGCTTTATCGGCATGCCGGTGATGAACTTCTTCGATGATTGCAAGCTGCTGCTCGAAAACGGCATTTATTATGCGGAAATTCGCGGCGTAAAGTTCAAACTGGATGATTTCCAGCAGAAGGCCCTGACGCAGAACGGCCAGCAGCCCTGCGACATCGTGGCGGGCATTCGTCCCCAGCACATCACCGTGGGTGAAGGCGATCTGACGGCGCTGATCGAAGTATCTGAAATGCTGGGCACCGAAGTCAACCTGCACACCCGTTCCAATTCGGATGAGGTCGTCATGGTGATTCCTACCGTGGATCTGACGGTGGACGTTTCGATGGGCAAAACCATCAACTTTACCACCCTCCCCAGGCTGATCCAGATGTTCGACAAAAAGACCAGCAACAATCTGATCTGGTTCGACGAAGCGTCCTCCAAGGCCAATGCGCCGATGTGCAAGGAATATAAATTCTGATATCAAAGAATGGAGACTGGACGCCGGGAATCTGTTTTCCGGCATCCAGTCCTTTCATTCATCTGCCGTAAGCGGAAAGGGACGTGAATCATGAAAGCAAAACGTGCGCTAATAGCGGCGCTTGTGGTACTTTCCCTGCTCGCTTCAGCTGCTCGTGTATTGGCGGGCAGTTCCGGTGAGATTTATGTACCGGTGGATTATCAGCTCTATCCCGCGCCGGAGAATGCCTATGTCGGTGATACCATGCCCTTTGTGACCGAGGACGGCAACATCGAGCTGTATTACCTGTATGACACGGATCACAACGGCCAGGGCTATCATCCGATTTACAGGTTTACAACGGATGATTTCTGCGGTTATGTGGACGATGGCATGATGCTCAGCTACGGCCTCATGTCAGAGCCTGACCCTGCCCTGGGAACCGGTTCCGTCATGTGTGACCGGGAGGGTCTGTACCATCTGTTTTACACGGGCCATAACGATACCGGCAACGGCGGCATGGGAAAGGAATGCGTCATGCATGCCACCAGTGAGGACCGACAAACCTGGGAAAAGCATCCGGAGGATACTTTTTTCAGCCCGGAAGGATACTCCAGGGATGACTTTCGTGATCCTGAGGTGTTCTGGGCGGAGGAGGATCAGTGCTATTGGATGCTCATCGCGGCAAGGAACGGCACATTGGGCGGCGTGATCGCGAAATATACCTCCCCCGATCTGAAGCAATGGACATTCGAAGGGCCTCTCTTTGCGCCTCAGGCACAGTACATGCTGGAATGTCCGGATCTGTTCCGAATGGGGGATACCTGGTATCTCACCTACAGCTGGGATTGCGTCACTTACTATGCCATGGGTCCGTCCATGAATGGGCCCTTTGCTGCGCCGGAGGATAACATTCTGGACGGCCGGGGACTGATGGAAGGAAACGGTTTTGTTTTCTACGCGGCCAAAACAGCACAATGGGGTGACCATACCTATCTGTGCGGCTGGCTGGGCAGGGCAGGGCTCTTCATGGATTCCGGCATTTACCGGTGGGCCGGCAATGTGCTCAATCATCAGCTTATCCGGCATGAGGATGGGACGCTGGGCGTAGTGCCTCCGGAGACATTCCGGGAATACTTCACGCAGGATGCCGCTTTCCAGGCTGCGGGCATGGAAGGAAAAACGGATATTGAAGGAAACAGCATTGCCCTTTCTGCGCAGGACGGTGAGACCGCTTTAGCGGACATGGGCATGCGCGCCCCGACCATGATCCTGGAATGCGATGTCGTGCTGGATCCGGACGGCTGCGCAGGCTTTGCCTTCGGCGGCAGTGAAGCGGATCAGGCTTATACGGCGCTGTGCCTGGACGCCCGGCGGAACCTGCTGCATTATGAGGGCCTAAAAATCGCGGAGCTTCCAGTTTATGAACCGGAGGCATTTACAAGGCTTGATTTTTCTGAAAGGGAAAGCCACCATGTAACGCTTGTCTGCGAGAATGAAATCGTCGTCATGTACGTCGATGATGAGAAAGCCCTCAGCTCCCGCATCGGCCATTCCATAAACGGCGCTCACATCGGCGTTTTTGCCGATGGCTGCGACGCTGTGTTCAGCAATATCACGATCAAAATCCCCGGAGAGTAATGGGAATTTCGGTGAATTATATCAGCAATGATCGAGGAGGTAGATATCATGAAGAAAATTGTTGCCATTGCATTATGCGCCGCTCTGCTTCTGTGCGTAAGCGCAGCGTTTAGCGAGGACTATGCCATCGCTACCGATACCGCTTTCCGCCCCTTTGAGTATACCGATGAATCCGGTGTACTGGTGGGAATTGATGTGGAACTTCTGGCCGCCATCGCCCAAGACCAGGGTTTCACCTACAGCATTGAGCCCCTTGGCTGGGATGCTTCCATCGCCGCGTGTCAGGCGGGGATGAAGGACGGCATGATTGCCGGCGCCTCCATCACCGAGGAGCGTCTGGCTTCCGGCTGGATCTTCTCGGATGCCTATTTCAACGCGACGCAGTCCATGGCCATAGCCCAGGGTACGCCCATCAAGAGCTTTGAAGACCTGAGGGGCCACAGCGTAGCCGTGAAGGCCGGCACCCTGAGCAAGGACTATGCCGACAGCCTGTCGGAGCAGTATGGCTTCACCGTGGTAACCTACGGTTCAAGCCTGGCTGTGTACATGGCGGTCACGGGCGGTGAGTGCGCGGCTTGCTTTGACGACACCCCTGCATTGGAGGACTACATTCAGAATGGCGGAATCTTTTTGGAACTGGTAGATGGCACCGCCAACACAGGCACTGATTACGGTTTTGTCGTTTTCAACCCCGATAAACAGGACCTTGTGGACAAATTCAACGCCGGCCTGGCCAATATCAAGGCCAGCGGAAAATATGACGAAATCCTGGCGAAATACCTCGGGCAATAAAACGAAATTGCTGAAATAACAGATTCCCGCCCGAAGGGGCGGGTCAGACCATCAACAAAAGTCTCGTCGCAAGAGAAGCGGCGAGACTTTTTACTGCTTGATAAATGTCAAGTACTAATCGGCATCGCTTGCCGACTCTTACAGATACAAGTCAATATTGTCCTTGCTAAACTCAATTCGTCGTTGTTGTTAAACTCAGTTCGTTGTTCAGATGACATCTCGCACATCATTTTCAATGATGTTAACTTTCCAAAATTCGGGGATTGCTTATCTCCTGGATTTCTCCTTGGCCTGAGTATCTTCGTTCACGGCGCACATGGCCAATACGCTGGCAGGATAGATGGTAATAGCGGCGTGTTCAACTTTTCCCCATTTCGTCATCAGCAGTCTGCTTGTTACTTGCAGTCCGTCATTGCTTATCCAGTATCGGTCCATTTGTGGCATCTAAATTCCTTGGTAAATACCAGCTATGAAGATATGCTAGCGTAAGAGTTTTTTTCCATATCTGTTCCATTTTGATCCTCCTGTTTGGTCGTAGAGTTTTTGCTCAACATAGCTTTCCAAGCCTATAAACTATACAAAATGTGAATTGAAATCGGAACAAACTGATAGTTAGTATTTTGTTGATTTCACTAACTATCAGTTTG
>CAMORF010000105.1 GCA_946623485.1 uncultured Clostridia bacterium | reverse complement strand
ATCGGATGAAAAGACAAGCAAGATGTACAAGTTATTTTGTAACAGATCCTTACTGTATATTATTTTGACTGGGGGACAATCAGGCATTGAGGGAGCAGGGGATCACAGAGCTTGTCAGGCAGTCGATGGAATCCTTCGGACTGGAGGGCAGCGGCACGCGGATTCTTGCCGGCGTTTCGGGCGGAGCGGATTCTGTCTGCATGCTGCTGGTGCTCAAGGAGCTTGGCTACGAGGTCAGCGCGGTTCATGTGGAGCATGGGATCCGGGGGGAGGAAAGCATCGAGGACTGTGCATATGTCCGCAGCCTGTGCGATGCGTACAGGGTTCCCTTGCATGTGGTACAGGTGGATGCTCCGGCTGCTGCCAGGGAGTGCTCCATGACCCTGGAGGAGGCGGCCCGGTGTGAGCGGCGAAGGGTGTTCCGGGAGACAGCAGGGCGCGAGGGAATCCGGATTGTCGCAACAGCCCATCACAGGATGGATCAGGCAGAGACGGTCCTGTGGAACCTGATCCGCGGAAGCTCCGTGGGCGGGCTTGGCGGCATCCGCCCTGCGCGCCGGGAGGATGGCCTGCTCTTCATCCGGCCGCTCCTGGAATGCGGGAAGGAACAGATCGAGGGCTGGCTCAGGCAAAAAGGGATCTCCTGGCGGACGGATCGTACGAATTACGATACCCGGATCACGCGCAATGCCATCCGGCTGAAGGTCATGCCGCTTCTGGAAGAACTCAACCCGCTTGCGGCAGAGCACATTACTCAGGCGGCTTCTGACTTCCGGCAGGTGGAAGAATGGCTTGTACAGGAGGAAAATGATCTCTGGGCGCGTGTGATTCTGGAGGAGGGGGACAAAGAAAGCAAAGATCTGACAGCCGACAGGGTACTGCTTGGCGCTGCGCCCGGAATCCTGCGGGGCAGAATCCTGCGCCGCATGATCGGCAGGTGCACAGGGTCGATGAAGGATATCGGCCGGGCGCATGTCGATGCGCTGGATCGCCTGGTTTCAGGACCGAACGGACGCATGGCAAGCCTTCCGGGCGGTTTTACTGCCTTCAGTGAGGAGGGGATCCTCCGGCTGACACGGCAAAAGGAAGAGCCGGGTGCCGGGGATTGCCCCATCGGCAAAGGCGGCGTTTATTCATTTCCCCGCGTACCGGATGGCAGGCAGGGAGAGATGACCGCGGAGGTGTCTTACCTCACCTGGCAGGGCGGGGAGGTTCCGAAAAAGAAGTACACGAAGTATCTGGCTTATGATACAATGGCACCATGTCTGGTGCTGCGGACCAGGAGGCCGGGAGATTATCTGATGGTGAACGCCGCACACGGCCGCAGGAAGCTGAAGGATTACCTGATCGATGAGAAAGTACCGAGGCTTATGAGGGATTCTATCCCGCTCATCGCCCAGGGAAGCCATGTATTGTGGGTAATCGGGAAGCGGATCAGCGAAGGCGCCAAGGTCAGGGAGGGCACGGAATGTGTCCGGATCACAGTTTCAGGATTCCAATAAATCTTCAGCATATTATCTTAGGAGGCACTATGAAAGAAACAGTTCGAGTTCTGATTCCGGAAGACAAGGTGGATGAGCGGATTGCCCGGCTTGGAGAGCAGATCAGCCAGGATTACGCGGGAAAACAGGTGCACCTGATTGGAATCCTGAAGGGAAGCATCTTTTTTATCTGTGAGCTTGCGAAGCGGATCACGGTTCCGGTCACGATGGACTTTATGTCTGTATCCAGCTATGGGGCCGGGACGAAGTCAAGCGGGGTCGTCAAGCTGATCAAGGATCTGGATGAACCGATCAACGGGAAGGATGTCCTGGTGGTGGAGGATATCATCGATTCCGGGAGGACGCTGAGCTACCTTCTGAAGAACCTGTCTGACCGCCGCCCCGCTTCGATCCGCCTGTGTACGCTGCTGGATAAGCCGGAACGCCGGGAGGTGGATGTGGAAGTTGATTACCAGGGATTCCGGATCCCGGATGAGTTTGTGGTCGGGTATGGGCTGGATTATGACCAGAGATACCGCAACCTCCCCTATATCGGGGTTTTGTCGCTGACAGAGGAGTAAGAGGATTTGAATAAAGGAACAAGAGGGACCGGCCTTTATCTCATTGTGGGGATGCTGCTGATCCTGCTGATTTTTACGCTGCGTGACAGCTTTAACGGCCGCAGCGATATCACTTCAAGACAGTTGGAGACCATGTTGAAGGAAGGCAAGGTTTCCATGGTGGAGGTGGTCCAGAATGAGGAAGTCCCGACCGGGTCTTTGCGGATCACAACCACGGAGAATGAGGAACTGTCCCTGAATGTGACAGATGTGAACGCTGCGGTGGAGAAGGTAAGTGCCTATGATGTCACCGTCCGGGTAGATGATGTATCCCGTCGGAGCACGCTGTTTTCCACCTTCCTGCCGGTGATCCTGACAGGCGTGATGATGTTCCTGCTGCTTTCCGTTATGAGCCGCCAGCAGAACGGCAGCGGTTCCATGATGATGAATTTTGGCAGGAGCCGCGCGAAGATGTTCACGCCGGATGCCAAAAAGGTGACGTTTGCGGATGTGGCAGGACTGGCGGAAGAGAAGGAAGAACTGCAGGAATTGGTACAGTTTCTGTCTGTGCCGGAGCAGTTTTTGAACGTAGGCGCGCGGATTCCGAAGGGTGTAATCCTGGTCGGCCCTCCGGGAACCGGCAAAACACTGCTGGCAAAGGCAGTCGCGGGAGAAGCAGGGGTTCCGTTTTTCTCCATTTCCGGATCTGACTTCGTGGAGATGTTTGTCGGTGTCGGCGCGAGCCGTGTACGCGACCTGTTTGCGGAAGCGAAGAAAAACCAGCCCTGCATTGTATTCATCGATGAGATTGACGCGGTCGGGCGCCGGAGGGGAACCGGCATGGGCGGCGGCCACGATGAGCGGGAACAGACGCTGAACCAGCTTCTGGTCGAGATGGATGGGTTCTCGGAGAATGAAGGAATTATCGTGATGGCGGCGACCAACCGCGTGGATATCCTTGATCCGGCGATCCTGAGAGCCGGACGTTTTGACCGGCAGGTTCATGTGGGACGCCCGGATGTCAAGGGCCGGCTGGAGATCCTTGAAGTTCATTCCAAGCAAAAGCCTTTGTCGGATGACGTGGACCTGAAGACGGTTGCCCGGACCAGTGCCGGATTCACCGGCGCCGACCTGGAAAACCTGATGAATGAAGCTGCCATCGGTGCTGCGAAGGATCACAGGGCATATGTGAAGCAGAGTGATATTGAGCGTGCATTTATCCGGATCGGGATCGGGTCAGAAAAGCACAGCCGTGTGATTTCAGACAGGGAGAAGCGCATAACGGCATATCATGAGGCCGGGCATGCGATCCTGTTCCATGTGCTGCCGGATGTTGGCCCGGTGCATACGATTTCCATCATACCGACCGGGCACGGGGCTGCGGGGTATACGATGCCTCTTCCGGAAAATGATGAGATGTTTGAGACGAAGGGGAAGATGCGGCAGAGCATCATCGTTTCGCTGGGCGGCCGTGTCGCCGAGGAGCTGGTGATCGGAGATGTGACGACCGGGGCCTCCCAGGATATCAAGCAGGCTACCGGGATCGCGCGGGCCATGGTGACCAAGTATGGTTTTTCCGAGCGGCTGGGGCTGATCAACTATGAGCAGGGAGAGGACGAGATCTTCATCGGCAAGGACCTGGCGCATACCAGGCAGTATGGAGAACGGGTTGCTTCTATTATTGATGAGGAAGTCAAGAAGATCATTGACGAGGCTTATGAGACGGCACGTAGCCTGATCCGGGAGAACAGGGACATACTGGACACGGCAGCAGGGCTTTTGCTTGAGAAGGAAAAGCTTACCAGGGAAGAGTTTGAGGCGCTGTTTCCGGAACGTGATTGACCTGTAACGAGTCAGCACGCTTTGCGTCCTGCGCAATGGGACCGGTGAATCGTTCCATTGATTCCTGAACTGCACAATAGAGAATTTCACATTTGAGAAGAAATCAGACGGAACCCAGGCTCGGTTTTGCTCCTGCGCTGTGGAGCGAGGTAAGAGCAATATGGACATAATGCACAAAGAAAACTGATTTATTCAGACAAGTTTGGGCACACTTCGGCATGATTTCGTGATATATATATAAGTGTAAAACCCCAATACATTATATAGTTTTTGCTACACCCCATAAGAGAATACCTTCTCCAAGGAAGAGGGACAGCGCGCAAGTGCTGTTCCTTTTCCCCGTCTAAGAGGGAAAAGGAGGAAAGTATTTCACATGATGTTCAGAAAAACATTCAGTCAGGCAGCGCGTACCGCCAGGTATGTCATGGAGATGCTCCCGACGCTGAACCTTGACGCTCTGTTTTCCGATGAGAGCCCGGCGTTTGTGGAGCCGTTTGAGCCGAAGGTGGGCGATACGGTGACGATCCGGGTGCGCACCGCACGGGCCAATGTGGATGAAGTATGGCTTGTAAGCGATCATATCCGGGAACGGATGGAGTATGAAAGAACCTCCGGTTTTTTCGATTATTACGTGGCGAAGGTCCGCATGGCCCGTCAGGGGATGAGCTACTGCTTTGAGATCATCAGCGGCCCGATGCGGGTGATCCTGAATAAAAGAGGGATCTCCGAGCGTGCCGACAGCGACGCAAGGTTCCGGATCTGCCCCGGCTTTTCCACCCCCGACTGGGCAAAAGGGGCGGTCATGTACCAGATTTATACCGACCGTTTCTGCCGCGGGGATGAGACGAATGATGTGCTTGACGATGAGTATAGCTACATCGGAGAGCATGTTCATCATGTCAGGGACTGGTATCAGAGGCCCTCTGCGATGGATGTCGGGAATTTCTACGGGGGAGACCTGGAAGGTGTCAGGCGCAAGCTGGATTATCTCCAGGATCTTGGGATTGAGGCGATCTACTTCAACCCGCTGTTTGTCTCTCCCTCAAACCATAAATACGATACACAGGATTATGACCATATCGACCCGCATTTCGGGAAGCTGGTCGTGGATGAAGGCGATGTTTTGCCTCCCGGGGTAAATGAAAACTGCCGGTCTTCCCGCTATGTGTGCCGGGTGACCCGGAAGGAGAATCTGGAGGCTTCTGACCGCTTTTTCATTGAACTGGTACGTGAGGCGCACAGCCGCGGGATCCGCGTGATCCTGGACGGCGTGTTCAACCACTGCGGCTCCTTCAACAAATGGATGGACCGGGAGAAGATCTATTGCCGGCAGGAGGGGTATGAGGAGGGCGCCTATCTCAGCGCCAGGTCCCCGTACGCGGATTTCTTCCTTTTCCGGGAAAACGATCCTGCCGCATGGCCGGACAACGCCTCTTACGCAGGATGGTGGGGGCATGATACGCTGCCCAAGCTGAATTATGAGGGTTCGGAAAACCTTACCGGTTATATCCTGTCAATCGCGCGGAAATGGGTCTCAGAGCCGTACTGCGCGGATGGATGGCGGCTGGATGTCGCGGCGGATCTTGGACAGGGAGCCGAGTTCAACCACAGGTTCTGGAAGGCGTTCCGCCATGAGGTGAAAAAGGCAAACCCGGATGCGCTGATTGTGGCAGAGCATTATGGGGACGCAAGCGGATGGCTTGCCGGAGACGAGTGGGATACGATCATGAACTATGATGCGTTCATGGAACCGGTCACCTGGTTTTTTACCGGGATGGAGAAGCATTCGAACGAATACCTGGAGGGTCAGCTTGGGAATGCGGATTCCTTCTTCGGATCGATGCGTTACCATATGTGTGAGTTTATGGGATCCTCCCTGCTGTGCGCCATGAACCAGCTGTCCAACCATGACCATTCCCGCTTCCTGACCCGTACAAACCATCGGACAGGGCGGGCCGCAGATTATGATTATGATGCGGCATCGGAAAATGTCGATCCGGCCGTGATGCGGGAGGCGGTTGTCCTGCAGATGACATGGCCGGGCGCGCCGACCCTCTACTATGGGGACGAGGCAGGGCTGACCGGTTTTACCGATCCGGATAACCGCAGGACCTATCCCTGGGGAAGGGAAGATACTTTGATGCTCGCGTTTCACAAAAGCGTGATTGCGCTGCATAAGAGCCGGGAGGTGTTGAAAACAGGATCGATCAAATTCCTTGGCGGCGGGTATCAGTATCTTGCCTACGCCAGGTTTAACGAGGAGGAGCAGGTTGTCTGCCTGTTCAATAACGGCAGCAAGGAGATCGAGGTCACGCTTCCTGTCTGGACCGTGGGGGTTCCGGTGGACTCTTTGATGACGCAGATCTTCCTCACAGACGCTGAGTCTTTTTCAACGAAAAGGAGATTGCATCCCGTGCGCCATGGGGAGCTGACCATCCGCCTTGGCGGGCGTTCCAGCGTGGTGCTGTCGTCAAAGGCGCAGATTGTTACAGATGTTTCACGTTATACGGGGATATAAAGATTGCCGGATTGCAGATTGTAAGCGAGAGGCGCAGGGCAATCCGCAAGAGATTTTTAGAGACCAGATCATAGAAAAAGGGGAGGCAGCATGAATATCGTAGTACTGGCCGGTGGCATCAGCACAGAACGGGAGATTTCGATCGTATCGGGAACGCAGGTGTGCAAGGCGCTGAGAAGCAAGGGGCATAGAGCGATCCTGATCGATGTGTTCTGTGGAGACGGACGCATTGATCAGGACATCGAGGGCACATTTTCAGAGGAATATGACGTGGACCAGGCAGCGGCCTACGCCAGGTCTTTTGATGGAAAGCTGGAAGAATTAAAGAAGCGCGGATCCTTCTTCGGCCCCAATGTGATTGCGCTTTGCCAGAAAGCAGATACGGTGTTTATGGCGCTTCACGGCGCAAACGGGGAGGACGGGAAGATCCAGGCGGTCTTTGAGCTGCTGGGGATCCCCTATACCGGAAGCAGTTACCTGGGGAGCGCGCTGGCCATGGACAAGGACCTGACCAAGCAGCTGTTCCGGGAGAATGGCGTGCCGACGCCGCGGGGGATCGTGCTCCGGAAAGGGAATCCGGTGCTCAGCCCGTCGGAAAACGGCGTAGGGCTTCCCTGCGTGGTAAAGCCATCCCGGGGAGGATCCAGCGTGGGGGTGAGCATTCCCCGGTCGGACACGGCCTATTACAAAGCGGTTGAGATGGCATTTTCCTATGAGGACGTCCTGATCGTTGAGCAGTATATCAGCGGGCGGGAATTCTCCTGCGGAATCGTGGACGGGGAGGCCTATCCAGTGATTGAGATCGCGCCGCTTCAGGGATTCTATGATTATACGAACAAATACAAAGCAGGCTCCACCGTGGAAACCTGCCCGGCAAAGATCTCCGAAGAGCTGTCGAAGAAGATCCAGAAGGCATCCCTGGACGCGTACCACACATTGCATCTGAACAGCTACGGCCGGATCGATGTGATGATGGATGCGCAGGAAAATGTCTACTGCCTGGAGGCCAATACGCTTCCCGGCATGACCCCCACCAGCCTGCTGCCGCAGGAGGCCGCAGTCCTGGGAATGGACTTCCCGGCGCTGTGTGAGAAGCTGATCGAAGTTTCCCTGCGCGATAACATGTCATAAGGGATAACATGTCATAAGGGATAACATG
>CAMORF010000104.1 GCA_946623485.1 uncultured Clostridia bacterium | reverse complement strand
TTCCGGATAAGGTATCATTGCTTCTGCGCCTTCCGGGGATCGGCCCCTATACAGCCGGCGCGATTGCTTCCATTGCCTTCCAGGTTCCGGCTCCCGCGGTTGACGGGAATGTGCTGCGGGTGCTGTCAAGGATTACCGGCTCTACGGAATGCATCGATGATCCCGGTGTCAGGAAAGCGTTTGAAGAACAGATCCGTACCTTCCTGGAAAAGAATGCAGGAACATATCCCCCGGGGCAGTTCAATCAGGCGCTCATGGAGCTTGGCGCTGTGATATGCCTTCCGAACGGAGTGCCGTGCTGTGATACATGTCCGGCGGGCTCTTTGTGCCTTGCGCGGAAAGAAGGAAGAATAACGGACATCCCTGTCAGGCTTGCGAAAAAAGCGCGCCGGATTCAGGAGATGACAGTGCTGGTGATCAGGGATCAGACCAGGATGGTCATCGGCAAGCGGCCCGCGCGCGGGCTTCTGGCCGGGCTGTGGGAACTTCCCAATGCTCCGGGGCATCTCACAAGTGACCAGGCACTGGTCCATGCCCGCCGGCTTGGGGTGCCTGCGCTGAGGATCCGCCCCCTCCCGGAGGAGACACATATCTTCACCCACGTGGAATGGAGGATGTCCGGATATCTGATTCTGGCGGAGGAGATGGAGGAGACGCCGCTGCACGGAAGGTTCCTTGCCGCGGACATCGCGCAGATTGAAAGAGAGTATTCCATCCCTGCAGCTTTTGCAAGGTATGTGAAATATCTGGATAAATAAAAACTGAAAGGCGGAATTTCATGAAGATACTAACCGTTGCAATCCCATGTTATAATTCGGAATCCTACATGCGCAAATCGATTGAATCCCTGCTTCCCGGCGGGGAGGAGATTGAGATTCTGATTATTGATGATGGATCCACAAAGGACAATACACTGGAGATTGCCCGGGAATATGAGAGACAATATCCCGGAATCGTCCGGGCGATCCATCAGCCGAACAAGGGACATGGTGGCGCTGTCAACACCGGCATCCGCGAAGCGTCCGGTATCTATTTTAAGGTTGTCGATTCGGATGACTGGGTGGATTCCAAAGTCCTGCTGCGGGTGATGAACCGCCTGAAGATGCTGGAAGAGCGGAATACGCCGATTGACATGATGCTTACCAACTTTGTCTATGACAAGGAGGGAGCCTGGAAGAAAAATGTGATGCAGTTCCGGCGTGCATTTCCCCAGAACAGGATCATCTCCTGGGACGACATGGGGCATCTGAGGCAGACCCAGTACATCCTCATGCATAACATCATCTACCGTCATGAGGTACTGATCCGCTCCGGCCTGAAGCTGCCGCTTCATACCTTCTATGTGGACAACCTGTTCGCCTACCAGCCGCTGCCGTACTGTGAGAAATTCTATTACATGGACGTCAACCTCTATCATTATATGATCGGGCGGGAAGACCAGAGTGTCAACGAGAAGGTCATGATCAGCAGGATCGACCAGCAGATCCGGGTCAACAAGCGGATGATTGATGTCTTCACCGCACAAAACTGGAGCGGCCTGGATAAAAATGTCCGTAAGTATATGATGAATTATCTGAACAAGATCCTGACGGTCACTTCCGTGCTCCTGCTGGTCGGCGGGACACAGGATGATTATGAGAAAAAGAGGGATATCTGGGGATACCTGAAAAAGAAAAATGAAAAGCTATATGTGCGGCTGCGGATTACCTTCCTTGGGATGTGGATGAACCTTCCGGGAGCCCTTTCGCACAAGGCGGTTGTGCGCGGGTACAAGATTCTGCGCAGGTTTATTCATTTTAATTAAGGGATTTCATGAAGGGATTTACAGGACGAGGAGCCGGAGTATGGAAAATCAAAGCAGAAATTTCATTGAGCAGCTGATCGACAAGGATCTGGAGGAAGGGCGCGTTGACCATGTGATGACGCGGTTCCCGCCGGAGCCGAACGGATACCTTCATATCGGCCATGCAAAGTCGATCCTTTTGAATTACGGCCTGGCGCAGGAATATCATGGAAAGTTTAATCTGCGGTTTGACGACACGAATCCCACAAAAGAAAAGAGCGAATTCGTGGAATCTATCGAGAATGACGTCAGGTGGCTGGGGGCTGATTTTGAGGACCGTCTCTTCTTTGCGTCGAATTATTTTGACCAGATGTACGAGGCGGCGGTAAAGCTGATCCGGAAGGGGAAGGCTTATGTCTGTGACCTGACTGCTGAAGAGATCCGCGCTTACCGGGGGACGTTGAAGGAGCCCGGGAAAAACTCCCCGTACAGGGAGCGGAGCATGGAAGAGAACCTTCAGCTCTTTGAGGAGATGAAGGAGGGGAAATACGAGGACGGGGCGAAGGTGCTCCGCGCGAAGATCGATATGGCCTCTCCCAACATGAACATGAGGGATCCGGTCATCTACCGGATCGCGCACATTTCCCATGCCAATACAGGGGATAAGTGGTGTATCTATCCGATGTATGATTTCGCGCATCCGATTGAGGACGCGATCGAGGGCGTGACCCATTCGATCTGTACGCTGGAGTTTGAGGATCACAGGCCGCTGTATGACTGGGTCGTCAGGGAACTGGAGTATGAACAGCCGCCCAGGCAGATTGAATTCGCGAAGATGTACCTGACCAATGTCGTCACCGGCAAGCGTTACATTAAGAAGCTGGTGGAAAATGGCATTGTGGATGGCTGGGATGATCCCCGTCTTGTTTCCATCTCCGGATTGAGGCGCCGCGGCTTTACGCCGGAGGCAATCAAGATGTTTGTGGAGCTGAGCGGAATCTCCAAAGCGCAGTCCTCCGCGGAATACGCGATGCTGGAATATTGTGTCCGTGAGGATCTGAAGCTGAAGCGGGAGCGGGTGATGGGCGTTCTTCGCCCCCTGAAGCTGATCATTGACAATTATCCGGAGGATCAGAGTGAAACCCTGCAGGTCGAGAACAATCTGGAGAATCCGGAGCTTGGCGTGCGTCAAGTCCCCTTCAGCAGGGAGCTTTATATTGAGCAGGAAGACTTCATGGAGGTTCCTGTGCCGAAGTACAGAAGGCTGTATCCCGGAAATGAAGTGCGCCTGATGCATGCTTATTTTGTGACCTGCACCGGCGTGGACAAGGATGAGGACGGCAATGTTACGGCAGTGCACTGCACTTATGATCCTGCCACCCGTGGCGGCAATGCGCCGGACGGCAGGAAGGTGAAGGGAACCATCCACTGGGTCGATGCGAAGACGGCCATTCCCTGCGAGGTCCGTCTGTTCGAGAACATCGTGGAGGAAGAAAAAGGGGTCTATGATGAGGAGACAGGGGAACTGAACCTGAATCCGAATTCTCTTCAGATTCTCGATCCCTGTTACGTGGAGGCTTCCCTGAAAGGCGCTAAGGCTCCGGAATCCTTCCAGTTTGTCAGGACCGGGTATTTCTGCGTAGATTCCAAACTTTCCACCGAGGATCACCTGGTATTCAACCGTGTCGCAGCATTGAAGTCTTCCTTCAAGCTGCCGGTCTGACAATCGTGGGGAAGAAGCAGAACCACCTTTGTTCGTAAGGCTTTTTGAATGGTTTGTCAGAAAGCCTCGCAGTACCGGATTTTGAAAGATGGATAATCGTTTTTTTGATTGCATCACGGATTTTATTTTTCTGGAAAATGAACCTGAGAGGGCGGATGTTATCTTTGTGCCCGGGGGAAACTACCCCGACAGCGCAAAGAGGGCAGCCGCCCTCTTTCATGCAGGCTATGCGCCATATGTGCTTCCCAGCGGGAGGTACAGTAAGCTCAAGGGCTATTTTGAGGAACCCGGTACCAAAGATCCCGGAATGCAGGATTCGGGAGAAAATGCCCGCAAGCAGGAAAAAGCCTACAAGCGGGAAAATGCCTGCAAGCAGGAAAATGTCCGTAATCGGAAGCATGAAACAGAGTGGGAATACCTGAGAGACATTTTATTGGAAGAAGGGGTTCCGGAGGAAGCGATCCTGAAGGAAGACCGCGCCACGTTTACCTGGGAGAACGCAATCTATTCAAAAGCTGTTCTGGAAACGATGCAGATCGATATCAAAACGGCAATCATTGTCTGCCAGGCCTTTCACGCAAGGAGATGCAGCATGTATTACCAGGAACAGTTTCCCGGAACCAGGCTGCTGATCTGTCCGGTTGTGACAAAAGAAATAACAAGGGAGAACTGGTTTCTGGCGGAAGAGAAAATCGATGTCGTTCTGGGAGAGATGGAAAGGTGCGGATCCCAGTTTCATGACATTATGAAAGCCAGGCTGCACGATGAAAGCAGGGCTGTATTATGAAAGCAAGACTGCATTATGAAGCCAGGCTGCACGATGAAAGCCAGGCTGCATTTGAAGCCTGGCTGCATCACGAGAGCAGATTGGCATGAAGAAATCAGCGGCGCAGGATCAGGTGCTTGATGATCCCGAGAACCACCAGATGCACCGGATAAAAGAGATAGAAGAAATATCTCAGGCGCAGCCCGCGCTTTCCGTTATAGAAAAAACATAAGACAAAAGAGAGCGGTGCAAAACGCTCCCACGCAATGGAGGCTGCGCCTACAACGCTTTGATAAAGCCTGTGGTCGTGGAAGAAATACAGCATCACGATCAGGAATACGCCTTTAAAATTATAGTCCGTCATCAACGCATCTGACAGATACATAGATGCTGCCACCGCAAAGAACTGGATCCAGGGCATGCCGCGCAGTTCTTCAAGAAGATACAGGCATAACAGACCGATCAGGAGTGTGAAGTAGACATTCTGCTTGCGCCAGTAAGGGACGCTTGCCTTCAGCGCGAAGTCAAAAGGAAATTCTGAGACCAGGGCGAAGAGAAAGAGCCGCTGGCAATAGTTTTTCACGGACCGGGTATGAAAGAAACCTTCCACGATCAGAAAACAGAAAATCGGGAACGCCAGACGTCCGACCAGGCGCATCTTGCTGTATAGCGAGCTGAGCGTCTGCCACATCGCCGGATCCGTCGTCCGAAGCCGGTTCGCGGACATCATCGTATTCACTACAGCCGCGCCGGTATGGTCGATGAGCATGGTCACGCACGCGACCAGTTTCAGCGTGCTTCCTGAAAGACCGTACCTGGTTCCGACGAATCCAAACTGTGCGGAAGGCGCAGGAACAACAGCCCCGCGCGCATGTGTTGACGGGTGATTCTGAGTATCTGGCTTTTTCTGATCCATTCCAATCATTATACAATTCCCTTCCCCTTGAGGCATCATAACATTGCGGGAAAAGGCAGTCAACTTTATGGGCATGAAGTACCTGCCAGGCATCGAAAGATAATCGATTCTGACGGTTTTTTCTGCCATAAAGCTATAGAATGAATTCATCTGTTTGACTATGATGAAAGAAACTGTTTCTTAGCGATCGATCCTGACATAGTGATTGAATGGAGATGTATTATGGCGATTGAGATCAATACAGAACGTTTGATATTTACATTAAATACCAAGAGAACAACCTATCAGATGCATGTGGACCGTTATGGTTATCTGCTTCACCAGTATTATGGAAGAAAAACAGAGGGTGACATGCATTTCCTCCTGACCTTCCAGGACAGGGGGTTTTCAGGCAATCCGTATGAGGCGGAATCAGACAGAACCTATTCCATGGATTTCCTTCCGCAGGAGTATCCGTACCTCGGGAATGGCGACTATCGCCGTGTCCTGCTGAAGGTTGCGGATGAGGACGGCACGATTGACTGTGATCTTCGTTATGATTCCTGGCGGCTGGAGGAAGGATTGTATAAAATCCCCGGCCTTCCTGCTGTCTATGCGGATGAGACCAACCGGGATACCGGAGCAAATGCGCAGACACTCGTCATTACGCTGATCGATGAGCTTTTGAAGCTGAAGGTTGACTTATACTATGGCGTATTGCCGAAGCTTGACATCATCACAAGGGCGGTCAGGATTGAAAACTATGGAAAAAGCGCATTTACCCTGGAAAAAGCGCAAAGCGCCTGCCTTGATTTTGTGACCGGTGACTATGATGCGGTGACATTCTATGGCCGCCACGCGATGGAGCGGAATATGCAGCGGATGCGGGTCGGGCATGGCACCATGACGATCGGCTCTACCCGCGGAACCTCCAGCCATCAGTACAGCCCGACGATCCTGCTGGTGGATCATATGGCGACGGAAGATTACGGCCATTGCTATGGCATGAGCTTTGTCTATTCCGGCGGATTCAAAGGAGAGATCGAAAAGGATCAATATAACAATCTCCGGATGCAGCTGGGCCTTCCGGATGAGATGCTCGCGTATCCCCTTGGAGCCGGGGAGGTGTTCTGGACGCCGCAGGTTGTGATGAGCTATTCCTCCAAAGGCATGGCACGCTTGTCTCAGAACTTCCACAGATGCGCCCGCAGGCACATCTGCAGGGGAAAATGGCGTGATGAGATCCGGCCGGTTCTTCTGAACAGCTGGGAAGCGTGCTACTTTAACTTCAACAAGGAAAAACTGCTGGAGCTTGCGGAAGGGGCGAAGGATCTGGGCGCGGAGATGCTGGTCATGGATGACGGCTGGTTCGGTGCCCGCAATGATGATTACAGAGGCCTCGGGGACTGGTATGTCAACGAAGAGAAGCTTGGGGGCAAGCTGGGCGACCTGGTGGAGCAGGTGAACGCAATCGGCCTGAAGTTTGGCATCTGGGTTGAGCCTGAGATGGTAAATGAAGACAGCGATCTTTACCGTGCGCATCCGGACTGGGCAATGACGATCCCGGGCAGGCATCCGATTCTCGGAAGAAACCAGCTGATCCTGGATTTCTCCCGCAAGGAGGTTGTGGACGCAATCTATACAGATATCCGCAAGGTACTGGACAGCGCAAACATCGAGTATATCAAGTGGGATTTTAACCGGTCCATCTTCAATGTTTACTCCCACAGCGGCCTCTCCCAGGGCCAGGTGCTCTATAATTACGTGCTGGGGCTTTATGACTTCCTGGAACGCCTGAACCGGGACTATCCGGATATTCTGATTGAAGGCTGCTCCGGCGGCGGCGGACGGTTTGACCTTGGCATGCTTTACTATACCCCGCAGATCTGGTGCTCAGACAATACAGACGCCATTGACCGTACACGGATTCAGTATGGAACCAGCTTTGTCTATCCGGTTTCTTCGATTGGCGCGCATGTCTCGGCGGTTCCCAATGAGCAGACCGGAAGGACTGTTTCCCTCAAGACCAGGGGAATCGTGGCCATGGGCGGAACATTTGGATATGAGCTGGATCCGAAAAAGCTGTCGGAAGAGGAGAAGCAGGAGATCCGGAAGCAGATCGCGGACTATCATAAATACGCAAAGCTGATCAATCATGGCCTTTATTATCGTCTCAGCAACCCATGCGAGGATCCGATTGCTGCCTGGGAGATGTTTGCGGAAGATGCCAGCGAGGCGCTGATTTCTGTTGTGCTGCTGGAAGTTCATGGGAACATGACGGTCAATTATGTCCGCCTGAGAGGATTGAAGAAAGACAGCTTTTATCGCGATGAGGCAACCGGCATTGTCTACCCGGCAAACGCCCTGATGCAGATCGGGCTGCCGGTACCGGTCGAGATGGGAGAGTACAGAAGCTACACATGGCATTTTGTCAAGGTATGACCCAT
>CAMORF010000103.1 GCA_946623485.1 uncultured Clostridia bacterium | reverse complement strand
CCGGGAACTCATTCAGAACATCCGTCATCTCATTTCCGCGCTCGCCGCAGCCGATATAGACGACAACGTCTGCCTCAGCCCATTTTGCCAGCTGGTGCTGCACAACCGTCTTGCCGGAACCGAAGGGGCCCGGGATCGCGGCAACACCGCCCTTGGCGATGGGGAACAGCGTATCGATGACGCGCTGTCCGGTGATCAGCGGTTTATCTGGTGCCAGCTTCTTCTGGTACGGGCGCTCACGGCGGACAGGCCACTTCTGGATCAGGGTGATCTCTTCCTGTGTGCCGTCCTCCTTCGTCAGGACCGCCACGGTATCCGTCGCCTTGAAGTCTCCCTCCCGGATCTCCTTCAGGGTTCCCTTCAGGTTGGGCGGAACCATAATCTTCTGGGTAATGATATGCGTCTCCTGCACGGTTCCCAGGATGTCGCCGCCAACCACGGCATCCCCCGCCTTCGCGACCGGGCAGAAATGCCACACCTTCTCGCGGCTGAGTGCCGGAACCTCAATTCCTCTTGCAAGCAGGTTGGAATTGGTCTGGTTCATAATCTCGACCAGCGGCCTCTGGATCCCGTCATAGATGCTTCCGATCAGCCCGGGGCCAAGCTCCACGCTCAGGGGCGCGCCCGTCGATTCAACCGGTTCCCCGGGAGCCAGTCCCGCTGTCTCCTCATAGACCTGGACGGAGGCTTCATCCCCATGGATCTCGATGACCTCTCCGATCAGTCTTCTGTCCGAGACACGGCACACGTCGAACATGTTCGCGTCACGCATGCCTGTCGCCACGACAAGCGGGCCGGACACTTTTTTGATTGTTCCTTTTGCCATATCCTGTGCCTTTCTATCCGTTTCATGATCCGCCAGTGCCTTCTCCGCGGCGCCTGCAGGCCGTTGCCTGCGCTACGCTGCCTGAAGGCCATTCCCTGCGCTGCTTACAGACCTTTGCCTGCCCAGCGCCGCCTGCACGCCATTGCCTGCAAACGCGATAGCCTCTTCCTGGCACTGTGACCATCGTCTTATTTCCCAAATATAATGTCGCTTCCAACCGCCTGTTCCACTGACTTTTTCACAGCGTTCAGGCCTTCACCCGTATTGCCGGAAATCCCCGGGATGAGGATCACCGCAGGGCTCGGAAGCAGACGGTACCGGTCGATCTCTTCCGGAATCCGTTTCGCCAGGGATTCCGTGATATAGATAATCTCGTATCCGCTCTGGGAAAGCCGCTTCAACAGCTCCTCCGCCTTGTCCCCGGAATCCTCCGCCTCAATGCGGAAGGTATCCAGGCCCAGCGCGGAGAAACCGTAGATGGAATCCCAGTCACCCATCACTGCTGCCTTATACATACATCACCCGTACCCTTTCCCGGAGCATCTCCTCCGGAAGATGATTTCTCTTCGCCGCAAGAATGATGCGGACCGTCCTGATCTCATTTTCACGGGCAAGAATGTATGCCGCGATCGGCCCGATGCCGAACGGATTATGGATCTCGGGACGGATCGTCTCGATCATCCGGTTGTCGCACCACCGTTCAAAGCTCGCTACGGAATTCTTCAGCTCATCCACCGCGTCCGCGTAATCCGTATGGTCCAGGTACGCGATGACCGCATCCGTCCCGGAAGCGGCAGCGTCCGCAAGGAGCTCTATGTCCAGGCTCCGGCACGGCGCAAGCGCCTTCATCAGGAAAGAGCGGTCCTTGCCGCATTTCGCGCAGCGCACCGCGATCTTGATATCACCGGTGGCGCAGATCAGCTCCCCGTAATCCGCCAGGAGCTTTTCCCCGGTAGAAGCGCCCGCTTCCCGGATGGCCTCCAGCGCAGCCTTGTCAATCATCGCGTCGCACAGCTGGCCGTCCCTGGTCTGGAGAAGCATCTCCTTCGCTTCCTGCGCCACCTGGCGCATGGGCCTGGGAAGCGCCTCATAATCCGATTCCGCCAGCGCGGTCTCGAGCATGTGGGAATCAAGCGTCCCATCCTCCTGGTAGATCCCGGGATGCGTGCCGTCTATACAGCTTTCCTTGACCGCAGCCTTCAGGTTATGGTAATCCGCCGCCAGGCGGAACACATCGAAGACCTGCATGCGATCCGGGACAAGTTCCCGGATAAAGCTCCATGTCTTTTTCTGCTCCTCCCGGAACATCTCCTCGCCGGGAAGGTCCGGGTTCCCCCATCCCTTCTCGTTCAGGATCCGAAGACAATCCTCCTCGCCGGAGGCGGCGCACAGCTGCCCGATCACAGATTCATTCAGCAGGGACAGCTCACGGGAACGAACACGCGCGACCGCATAGATATATTGTTCGGCCATTGCATTCCTCCTTTCAGGATCCTCTCTCAGGAGAACAAAACCTTCCCTGCCGCATCAATCATCTGATCCTGCTTTTCCTCAAAGATCTCTTCCACGGACAGGTTCTGCTCCAGCCCGTCGTACTTCAGGATGAAGCCGCCCTCCATCTTCACATCTTTCTTCGACACGTTCAGGGCAGCCCCTTCCGGAAGCGCCGCCACAAGCTTCGCGGCAAAGTCCTTCGGAAGACGTTCAAAATCATGCCTGCTGAAGCAGATCTCACCATCCTGCAAAAGTGCATTTTTCCTGACCAGCTTCAGGATCAGGGCAAAATACTGATCCGCCGGAAGGCTGCAGAAAGCCTTTTTCGCCTGCGCGATGACATCCTGGATCAGCTCCTGCTTCGCGTTCAGGAGCATGCGCCTGCCCTCCAGCGCCGCGGTGGAATCCGCCCGGGCAATCAGATCCTGTGCCTGGAGCTTTGCCCGGTCCAGGATCCTCTTCGCCTGCACATCCGCCTCTTTCCGGGCCTGTTCCATCTGCGCGTCATATTCCGCTTTCGCGGCGCGCTGCACGGATGCAACCTCCTTCGCGGATTCGCTTCGGATATCCTCTAATATCTTATCTAAACCTGCCATTGAATCGTCTCCTTCAGCTTAAGCCGCCATTCCGGAAACACCAAAGATCGCCAGAATGGAGATCAGCAGCGCCAGGATCGCGTACGTCTCGACCATGGCCGGGAAAATCATGGATTTACCAAAGGTTTCCTGCTTCTTGGTTACCATCGCGATGGAAGCGACAGAGGTCTTGCCCTGGTTGATCGCGGAGATCGGCTCAACGATGATGACCGGGACGCAGGCCGCAAGATACAGAAGACCGGTGGAAAGGGACATGTTCGGATCCGCGCCTCCGCCCAGAAGCCCGATCTGGGACAGGCAGATAAATGCGATCAGCAGTCCGTAAATTCCCTGGGTGCCGGGGAGCAGCTGAAGGATCAGGACCTTGGAAAACAGGTCAGGGTTATCCGTACAGGAGCCTGCCGCCGCCTGGCCGGCAATGCCGACGCCCCGCGCGCTGCCAAGTCCCGAAGTTGCCGCTGCAAGTGCTGCTCCGGTAAGAGCAAAGAACAATCCCAAACTCATAATTACATTTCCTCCTTAAACTTGTAATACTTCGTATTTGCAGCGAAGGGACGGAATTTCTTTCCGCCGCCATCATAGAACTTTCCGAAAAACTCAACATAGGTCAGACGGTTCGTATGCACATATGCGCCAAGGGCGTTGATCGCCAGGTTCAGCACATTTCCGATCAGGAATACCACGATGAACATGATAACGCCCGGGATGGACTTCCCGCCCATGCTTCCCATGGAGTTAAATACCTGGGCGATGACACCGGTCGCAAGCCCCAGGGCCAGAAGCCTGGAATAAGACAGGATGTCACTCAGCCAGCCTGAGATGCCATACAGGGCATACAGCCCCTTCAGGATCCGCTTGACCCAATTCCTGGATTCCCTTCCGCCGGTCAGGATGATCCCGACTGCGGAGATGACCATCAGTACCATCATCGGGGTCTTGACGGATGCGGAAAGCGGGCTGACCGAAAGCATCTCGGCCATGGTCGGAACCGTCAGCAGGAAAGCGATGCAGCTGATGAGAAGCACATACCACAGGATCACATCGTAAACCATGTCCAGGTACTTCTTATCCTTGATCAGCATATATGCCTTCGCGCCGAGGCCTACAAACATGTGGATCAGCGCGATGATGAAGCAAAATGTAAGCATCCGCATGGGCTGATCCAGGGGCGCGAACCAAAGGGGCTTGAGGCCGAAGCCTTTTTCCTTCCCGAGGAATGTTGTGCCGATTACAGACACGGCATCGCCGAAGAAGGATCCGAACATGAACCCCCAGAAGGTCGTCGCGATCCCGCAGAAGAAGAACATGCGCATCGTTTTCTTCATGCCATCTTCCATCTTCTTCCCGAACTTCAGCAGGATGATTCCGGTGGCAACGAACAGGATGATTCCGTACCCTGCATCCGAAAGCATGATGCCGAACAGGATGTAATAAAAAAGTGATGACAGGAATGTCGGGTCGATCTCCTTCTTTCCCGGAAGCGAATAGCTCTCGGTCACGCCCTCCAAGGGCGCCGAAAAGCCGTTGTTCCTCAGCAGAATGGGCGGTTTTTCCTTCTTTCCCGGGTTCTTGACCTCTACGGCGCAATCAAAACGCTCCTCCAGCTTCTTGGCAAGATTCTGTGCCTGTTCAGCCGGAATGAATCCCTCCAGGAAGAAAACTCTCCTGGACTGGAGCAGCTGGGAAATCACACCGTACTTTTCTGCGCGGATGGCGAAGTAATCAGAGGCAAACCGGATCTCTTCCCGGCTGGCCGCGTAGGATCTGATCTTCTCCAGCGTCTCATCCGCTTCCTTCTGCGTGCCGGTAATCTCCTCCTCAATCTCGCGGATGCGCTGCGCAGGATTCAAGCCTGAAACAGGCGGTGCGGCATAATTCATACGTCTGAGCGCTTCCCTGACCGCCGCCTGGTCCTTCTTCTCGCATACCAGGAAGATACAGGTCTGCGTAGCATCTGAGGATATGATGTCTCCGTGAAATGTCTCTGTGTCCGACAGTTTTTTAAGCTGGGTGTAAAACTCCTCCAGTGTATATTCTCCCTGGAGTGTTCCCGTGAACACAGCACAGGACCTGGTCTCGGTCAGATCCAGCGGAAGGTCAAATTTCATCCAGGGCTCAAGCGCCTTCTTCTGGTCCTCAAGCTTCGGAATCTTTGACACAAGCTCCGCGTATTCTTTCTCCGTTTCCAGGATCTGGGTGCATACACGCATGGTCTGCGTGCTCTTTGCCACCCACCGGTCGAACTCTTCCCTGGAGAGCTCCTTCCGCCCCTCAAGGCTTGCCAGAAGGCTTGTCTTCTCCGGTGCCAGGCGTTTCAATACCGCGAGGGCATCCTCCGCCCGTTCGCTGTTTTTGAGAAACACCTGCTGCGATTTTGACATGTCCGTCTTCGTGAAGACGTCATCCTCTTTTCTCCTGATTGAGATCTGTACCGCGCCCAGCACCTGCAGATATTCCAGAACGGCTTTCCGGTCGGTTTTCATGGCAGCGACCGAAATACGTTTCATCGGAACTACAGACATAGGCTGTTTTATCTCCTTTCCGTCAGTGAAATGCTCAGTCCTGGCCGGAGGCAATCGCAAGGACCGCCTTCACCGCCTCCGCGCGCTTCGACGCGGCAGACGCCTTCAGCTGCTCCACAGCCTTCTTTGCTTCCTGGGACTTCTGGCCGACAAGTTCCTTCTGCTGTGCCTCGGCCTGCTCAAGGATAGTCCGGGCATCGCTCTGCGCTTTCCTGACAACTTCCTTGATCAATGCTTCAGCATCGTCCTTTGTCTTAGAGGCGAGCTCCCTGGCGTCGGCAGCGGCCTTCTTCTCAGCCTCCATTGTCTGCTGCTCGACCTCACGGATCGCATCAATGGTACTCTTCGCCAATCTTACACCTCCTGTGCTTCGTACAGGCTCTGCAGATTTCCTGCTTCCCCTGACCGATAAATACCGGTAATAGATACAATTCAAAATTTTAACACATGGTTTTTTTACAGTCAACGAAATGGATAAAGACTGTCGGCCCTGATGTTACGCGTGTTACAGACATAACAACAAAGTATATCCCCTCAAAAGTAATGATCAAAAGTCACGGCGTGAGTGTGCATAATAGTTACGCTACAAGAAAAATGAGCCGGAAGCCGGCTCATTTTCTGTAAACAGTCTTATTATCAAATGCATTCACAAACCGGATCAGAAGCTGCAGGAAGGATTTCACTTTCCGGTACTGCTTCAATCGTTTGTCGAACACACCCTTGCTTTTTTGCATGTACGACAGGCGCATAAGACGGATCAGCCTCATTGACATGCGGGCTTTTTCAGGCAGCGCGGCCTCCTTACCGGAAAGCTGTTTTGCTGCAGCGCGATCCGCTGCCCGCAATGATCTTGCCGCTGCATGATTCCTGGCCTGCAGCTTCTTTGCCGCTGCATCACTTCCGGCCTGCAGTTTTTCCGTTACTGAGCCGCCCTCGGCCTGCAGCTTCTCTGTCACTGTCCCGCCTTCGGCCTGCAGCTTCTCTGTCACTGCGCTGCCCTTGTCCAGCAGCTTTTCCGCCGCCTGCTTCCCCGTGCCGCCCAGTGTCTTCGCCGACACAGTTTCTTCTATGGGCAAGTCATGTTTCATTGGTCGCTTCATATCCTCTCAACCTCTTCCGTTGTTTTATGAAAGGCAGATGACAGGTCCTTACTATGTGATTGATTTTTGAGCTGTGCTATCGGATGAAAAGACAAGCAAGATGTACAAGTTATTTTGTAACAGATCCTTAGGAACTGTCACGGTGTAGTCTCGCCCTGGCCGGTATTTGACAGGATGTTGGACAGCTCCTGGATCATCTCATCATCCTTCAGGCGGAACTTCACCTCCACACGGCGGGAAGCGGCACGATCCTCGACTCCATTTTCATCCAGGACCAGGTTCGATTCAGACCGGCCATTCGCTGTCAGCTTATCCTTCAGCACGGATGCAGAATTCGGATCAAGGAATGTGTCACTGATCATCAGCAGATAAGATGCCACGGCAAATGCCCTGTTCTGGGACAGCTCCAGATTGCTGAGATAGTCGCCCTGGGAATCCGTGTAGCCATCAATGATAATCTCCGCCACGTAGTCCACATACTTCTCACTCAGCAGCACTTCGCAATATACCGGAAGAACCTGCGTCAGGATCATTGCGCCCTCTTCCGTCAGCTCCCATTCCCTGAGGGCAAACAGGACATTGGAATCCAGCACGATGGCGCCGGTCTGCTCATCAATGTTCACATTGATCTGGTTTTCGGCAAATTCTTTGTTCAGCGAATCAATCAGGTCTGCCTTCACGCCGATGATCTGGTCGATCTTCCTCTGCTGTTCGCTCATCAGCTGAGTCTGCTCGTCCAGCCTCTGCTGGCTTGTCAGCAGCGCCTGGTCACGCACTTCAAGCTCGGATTCCTGCTGTGCCAGAAGCGTCTGCTGGTCCGCGACAAGGATCTGCTGTTCTTCCAGCTTTTTCTGCGCGTCTGTCAGCGTCTGCTGCGCCTCGCTCAAGGTCTGCTGCGCACTGTCCAGCTCCGACTCCTTCGTAGAAAGCGCAATCGCCTGATTCTCTAAAGTCGCCTGAAGGTCCGTCAATGTCAATGACTGGGCTTCCACTTCCGATTCCCTCAGCTGAAGTTCTTCCTGGGTCAGCTGAAGCTCCTCCTGGGTTTTTACCCTGGAAGCCTGCTCCGCCAGCCTGTCATTG
>CAMORF010000102.1 GCA_946623485.1 uncultured Clostridia bacterium | reverse complement strand
GTTTGAAGACCTGCAGCAGAAGCTGGGCGTTGCCTATCTGTTTATCGCCCATGACCTTCTGGTCGTCCATCACATCTCGAAGCGGATCGCGGTCATGTACCTGGGAAAGATGGTGGAAACGGCAGATGCGGATGAGCTGAATTCAAATCCGATTCATCCTTATACTACATCTCTTCTGAGCGCGGTGCCGTATCCGGATCCGAAGATCGCGAAGTCCAGCAAGCGGATTATCCTGGAAGGGGATGTCCCGAGCCCCCTGCACATGCCCAGCGGATGCCCGTTCCGGACCAGATGTAAATACGCGACCGAGCAGTGTGCCAAAGAGATGCCGAAGCTGTCAGACCGCGGGAAGGGCCATATGGTCGCATGCTGGAATAAATGATAGGTACGCCTCTTTCGAGGCCAGGCGATATTCGGTTCGTCTCCGCCTGATGCGGAGACGAACCTATAGGTTCTTGCCAGCTTCCCTTTGCTGGCGATCAAGGGGAATGATATTTACAGAGCAGGCAATTCTGCCGGAATACTTCTCAATTCCGGCACAGTGTAGTATAATGCATGTTTGTACAGACATGCCGGTGCTTTGAGGGAATGAAGCACCCGGCATTTTGTAGGGGGACTGTCATGAAATGGATGGTATTTCAGGAGCAGCGATTAATGAGCAGTTCTTAGTTCATTTCCGGCAGGCCCTTAGGATCTGCAGGCATAGTAAATGGGCATATTTGTGTTCAGGTTCATAGTTTACAGACCCTAATTCTCTATAACAGGCCATGCCGCCGTCCGCAGGCCGGGTGGTGAGGAGTGGCTTGTTACGATCAGTTTTTTTCATAAGGAGGAGGAAAGAATGAAGAAGAGTATGGTATCCGTGCTGCTTGCCGGTACAATGGCGGTGTCTTCCCTTGGCATGACCGCAATGGCGGCTGAGACAGAGGCTGCTGCGCCGGCTTCTAAGAAGAGCAGCGAAGCGGCTCCGGACTGGGACGACTATAATGAGAAGATCGCCCAGATTTACGCGGAGACAGACCTTGCAAAGCGTGAGGCTCTGATGCATGAGGCGGAAGACGAGCTGATGGCGACATGGGCAGTCATCCCGATCTATTACTACAATGATATCTATATGCTGAAGCCGGATTGCGAGGGACTGTATTCCAACCTGTTCGGATTCAAGTATTTTGCTTACATGAATGCCCCGGGCAAGGTCCTGAACGCAAACCTTGCATCCGAGCCGGATCACCTTGATCCTGCGCTGAACAGCTCAGTTGACGGCGCGTGCCTTGCGATCCTGTCATTCTCCGGCCTGTTCGCGTATGATGCGGAAGGGCAGCTTACACCGGAGCTTGCGGCAGAGATGCCTGAGATTTCCGAGGACGGCCTGACCTATACCTTTAAGCTCAGGGAAGGTCTGACCTGGTCTGATGGCGAGAAGCTTGACGCTGAGGATCTTGTGTATTCCTGGAACCGCCTTGCGGATCCGAATACCGCTGCTGACTACAGCTATCTGTGCGACTCCATGAACCTTGTAAGAAACGATGATGGAACGCTTGGCATCGAGGCTTCCGAGGATGGCCTGACCTTTACCTGCCATCTGACCCGTCCTTGCGCATACTTCCTTGACCTGTGCGCTTTCCCGGCATTCTTCCCGGTTCCGGAACAGTCTGTAACCAAGGCTGACCCGAATGGCGAGAACCCCGGCGCGTGGGCACTGGAGAGCGGATTCGTGACCTCCGGCCCGATGACCTGCACTGCATGGAAGCACAATGAGTCCATGACCTATGAGAAGAACCCGAAGTACTGGAACGCTGACAAGGTTACCCTGGATTCCATCAACTTCATGCTGAGCGCGGACGATACCGCGATCTACAACGCATACAACGACGGTTCCCTTCAGTTCATCGACACGGTTCCGAATGATGAGATCGCGGAAGTAATCGAGAATGATGATTTCTTCATCGTCCCGAACCTTGGAACCTACTATGTGGCGTTCAACGTCAACAGCCCGCTGTTCGAGGGCAAGACTCCGGAGCAGGCTGCAGCGATGAGAGAGGCATTCTCCCTCCTGATCGACCGTCAGTACATTGTTGACGCAGTCGGCCAGACCGGACAGCAGCCGGCAGGCGCGTTCATCCCGGCAGGCATGGCAGACGGTAACGGTGGTGTGTTCATGGAGAACGATGATGACTACACCTATCCGGTTACCTGGGACTTCGAGGGCGAAGAGTCCGTCGGTTACTATGATCCGACCGCGACCGGTGCCGGCAATGTCGAGGAGGCGATTGCGCTTCTTGAGGAAGCTGGCTATGAGTTCACGGAAGACGGTATGCTTTCCGATTCCACCCCGATCACCGTTGAGTACCTGACCAACGATGGTACCGGCCATGTTGCGATCGCTCAGTCGATCCAGCAGGATCTGGCAGTTGTCGGCATCAACATGGAGATCAAGTCTGAAGAGTGGAACGTATTCCTGAACGACAGAAAGAACGGACAGTTCGACTTCGCACGTGAGGGATGGCTGGCAGACTACAATGACCCGATCAACATGCTTGAGATGTGGCTGACCGACTCCGGCAACAACGATGCCCAGTTCGGAAGATAAGCTGTTTACCGTTCATTGTTTCACCGATGAGTATGTATCTGCAAGTCAGGCAGAAGCGAAGAGAAACATGCGTTGATCGAATAGCTGGCTGACAGGATCAGACAGGCCCCCGGAGTTTAGCGGCTCCGGGGGTTTTTGTACTGCATGGTTCCAGGCTGCATGGTGCTCGTTCAGGTCCGGTGACTTGAAACGATGGCTCGAAACCTTTGCAGCATTTGCAGCATTCGAAAACGTGATCGTTGACTTTTATGCTATAAAGCATTAAAATGTAGATGTATTGGCAGACTTTTTGACAGCCTGCAGCGGGAACTGGCAAAACAATATAATGGAGGTGCATGCATGAAAAAGAAAATTCTTGGAATCGTGATGGCTGCGAGCATGGTGATGGGGGCATCCACAGCCGCGATGGCCGCTGACAACCTGGTGCTTGGCACCGGAGGAACAACCGGTACTTATTATGCGGTAGGCGGCGTCATGGCGACCGTTCTGAACCCTGTCCTGAAGGAGTCAAGCCTGACTGTCACATCCACCGGAGCATCGAAGGCCAATATCCAGCTTGTTGATGTGGGAGAAGCGGATCTGGCGATCGTCCAGAATGATGTTATGTACTATGCCTATACGGGAAGCGACCTGTTTGAAGATGAGGGTGCGTATGAAACCTTCTCCACCGTTGCAGGGCTTTATGATGAGACGGTTCAGATCATTACCTGCAACAGCAGCATCAAGAGCGTTGCGGATCTGAAGGGGAAGACAGTTTCCGTCGGCGATGCGGGATCAGGCGTTGAGTTCAACGCAAAGCAGATCCTGGATGCCTATGACATGACATTTGACGATATCAATGTTGTGAATGCTTCCTTTGGAGATTCTGCTGACAGCCTGAAGGACGGCAAGATTGACGCAGCGTTTATCGTGGCCGGAGCGCCGACCACAGCAGTCGTTGACCTGGCGACCACAAAGGATGTCACCCTGGTTCAGCTGGATGAAGAGCATATCAAGAAGCTCCAGGAGAATTATGATTTCTACACTGAGACAGTGATTCCGGCAGATACCTACAAGGGCGTGAGCGAGGACGCGACAACGGTTTCCGTGCGCGCGACCCTGATCGCTTCCAATGATGTCAGCGAAGATGCGGTCTATGAGCTTCTGAAGGCGATGTTCGACAATCAGAAGGATCTGATTGCGGGACATGCAAAGTTTGAGTTCCTGAAGCTGGAAGATGCAGTAAAGGGAATCAGCGTACCGTTCCATCCGGGTGCAAAGAAGTACTTTGAGGAGCAGGGCGTCGAAGTTGAATAAGAAGAGGGCTTCGGGTCAACATGACGCAGGAGCACTTCATGTAAAAAGTATTGCGGCAGTCCTGATCCTGGTTATTGCGGTTCTGGCTGCCGCATTTTTATATCAGAACCGTCCGGTTACAGGTCAGAAGCAGGATTTTGACCTGGTGCTCTCGTCAGTGAAGACCGGGGAAGTTTATGCACGTTATCCGGTCAGGTTGTCTGACCTCTTCAGCGTCGGGTTTATCCATTCTGTCAACAAAAGCCCGGTCACGGATTATTACGAGATCCGCGCAGACGGCATCTATGTCGTGAAGACAGTTTATTACGACTTTGGCGCCGGCGTGCAGACACAGCTTGAGGAAGGGCAGAAGCTGGAGTATGGAAGTGACGGCAGCATGATCATCACCGGATTTGATCAGCGGATGGATGACCTTGTATATTTTGTCGGTACGGTTTCCGACCATACCCTGACACTGGGAGATGGCGAAGAGATCAGCCTGCGTGACCTGTGCGGCCGAAATGCCATGGTCCGGTTCGCTCTTGAGGAATCATTGTAACCATTGACCCATGCATTACAGAAACTGGCGAGGTTTTTTATGAAGGACAAGAACGAGAAAGACATCCTGAACCAGAACAGCGGCGGGGATCCGGCCGTCGGGACTGCTGCGGATGTTGAAGAACTGATGAAAAAATATGACCGGGAATCCAACATCCGGCCATGGGAGGGGATCCCGGCGATCATCATTAAGGTGGCTCTGGCGGCTTTCTCCATTTTCATGATCTATATGAATCTGTTCGCGGTATGGGACGAGCGGATCCGCCGCCCGCTGTTTCTGGGCATCGTGATCCTGTTTGTTTTCATCCTGTATCCTGCGAGGAAATCCGGCGGAAGACCCCAGAAGGTCAACCGGATTCCATTTTATGACATTATCCTGGCCGCAGCAGGGTCTGGCTGCTTTTTCTATTTTGTCATCAACAGCCAGGCGATCATCAAGCACGGCATCAGGATTTCAACCCTGGAGGTGTGGCTTGGCGTCATCGGGATCGTGATCCTGGCAGAATGCTGCCGGAGGGTAACGGGGATTCCGATTATCATCGTGGCTGCCTGCTTTGTCGCATACGCGTTTTTTGCGGGGAAGTCGCTGAACATCATCATCTATAACCTGTTCTACACCACGGAGGGCGTGATCGGAACGCCTGTCGGGGTCTGCAGCACCTATATTGTCCTGTTCATTATCTTCGGCGCGTTCCTGGAGGCAACCGGTATTTCGGATTTCTTCATCCAGTGCGCGAATACGATTGCAGGCTCGGCATCCGGCGGTCCGGCGAAGGTTGCGGTTATCTCTTCGGCATTGTGCGGAATGGTCTCCGGTTCCTCCGTCGGCAATACCGTCACGACCGGTTCTGTCACGATTCCGATGATGAAAAAAACCGGCTATCCGGGAGAATTTGCCGGAGCGGTGGAAGCGGCTGCATCCACCGGCGGACAGATCATGCCTCCGATCATGGGAGCGGCAGCGTTCCTGATGGCGGAGATGGTAGGCGTTCCGTATTCTCAGATTGTCATTAAAGCGATCCTGCCGGCTGTTTTGTATTTCACAGGTATCTTTCTCATGGTGCACCTGAGGGCAAAGCGCCTGGGATTGAAGGGAATTCCGAGGGAGCAGCTGCCGAAGGCAAAGGAGATCCTGCCCAGGATCTACCTGCTGATCCCGCTTGTTGCGCTTGTATACCTGATCACTGCAGGTTACACCATGAGCCGTGCCGCAATCATCGCTACCTTCCTGTGCATTGTGGTCAGCCTGTTCAATCCGGGACACCGCATGACCCCGAAAAAATTCCTCGATGCGTTGGAGACCGGCGCGAAGAATACGCTCAGTATTGCGGTAGCCTGCGGCATCGCGGGAATTATCGCAGGCGTTGTAACCATGACTGGCTTAGGACAGGTCTTTATTGATGTCATCGTTAATATTTCCAATGGCAACCTTCTGATCGCGCTGATCTTCACGATGCTCTGCTGCATCGTCCTGGGCATGGGCTTTCCGACGACAGCGACCTACATCATCATGGCGACTACCTGCGCCCCGATCCTGACTACCGGCATGGGGCTGAATGCGATTTGCGCCAGCATGTTTGTGTTCTACTTCGGAATTGTGGCGGATATCACGCCTCCGGTTGCGCTGGCGGCTTACGCGGGTTCCGCGATCGCCAAATCAGATCCGATGCGGACAGCGCTGAACGCGTCCAAGCTTGCCATCGGCGCGTTCCTGATTCCGTACATCTTCTGCCTGAATCCGGCGATGCTTCTGATTGATACCAATGTGCCTGAATTCATTATGATCATTATCACCAGCGTCATCGGAATGTTCGCGATTTCAGCTGCGCTGGAAGGTTACATGGCATCCCATCTGAATCCGGTTTTCCGGATTATACTGGCTGTGGCAGGACTGATGCTGATCTATCCGGGAACCGTGACGGATATCATCGGGATTGTAATCACGGTCGCGATCTATGTGATCACGATGCAGGGGAAAAAACGCGCAAAACCGGCCTGATGCGTGACAGCCGGGCATTTCCGGATCCCGCGGCCGGGGGCGGAAGGCACTTTTGCCCCGGCATCAAGCAATATGCATATGTCGATCAATGTAAATGTGTCAATCAGTATGAATATGCGAGAGAATACAGGTTTAGGAGTTGCTCAATCATAACTGCGCAGGATATCCAGGCATTGATTCATGAGCAGCTCCTAAGATGAGCTTGAGTTCCTGAAGGAGGACAGCTAAGATGGTAATAACGATCAGCAGGGAGTATGGGGCATATGGCCGCTCTGTTGCGAGAGCGCTTTCCCAAAGTCTTGGGATCGAATTTTACGATGTGGATTTTATCCGGATGACTGCAGAAAAGAGCGGGTATTCCGAGGAGGATGTATCACGCGAGGGCGAGCTTCTGAGCGCGGGAAGCAGGTTTATCAATTCGTTTTTGAGCACAAGCGCATACAACAGCTCTTATGACGAGATCTTCCAGGCGCAGAAGGAAGTGGTTCTGGAGCTTGCAAGGAAGCCGTGCATTATGGTCGGCCGCTGTTCTAACATTATCCTGCGAGAAGCAGGCGTGAAGACATTTGATGTGTTCCTTCATGCAGACCGTGATTTCAGGCGGGCGCACGCGCTTGAGCTGAATGAGTATGGCAAGATGGATGTGGAGCGCTACATGGACCGTTGCGACCACTGGAGGAAAACCTACTATCGTGCTTACACAGGACATGAGATGGGGGATTACCATGATTATGACCTTTCCATTGATGTCGGGAAGATAGGGCTGGACAGAACCATTGAGCTTCTTACGAGCATGCTGGAAGGTAACATAGAAGGGTAAGACTCCGGATCCAGGTGAAGCCCGGTTAAAAAAATGGAGTGAAACAACGATTCAGTGCCCGCGCGGGAACAGATGCATGGTTCGCCATGCATCTGTATTTTTATAGGCTGAAAAACAAAGTATAGGAAGATATGTATGTACGAAAAAATGAGACACGAAAACACATCCGGAGAAAGGGTGAAGAAACACGCTGGAGAAACGCTGAAGAAACACTGGAGATGGCTGAAAACCGGCTTGACAGCACAGTTTCTCATGAATATAATAACTTAGTGTGCGTCGTGAGACGCATTGTTTGCATGATGATTCGCATCTTCCTGCCCCGGAAAGGATGCTTATCGATACTGGCAAGGCGGAGGTAAAACACCGTCGGGCTCAATCAGATACATGGAGGAAATTCG
>CAMORF010000101.1 GCA_946623485.1 uncultured Clostridia bacterium | reverse complement strand
GATTCAGGCACTCTGGAATCGTGACAGGAGATTCAGGCGCTCTGGAATCGCGACAGGAGATTCCGCCAGCCGGGGATCGCAGCCGGGAATCCATGAAACCTGCGAGTTACTATCCACAGTATTGACAGCCGGGACGCTGACGAGAAAGGCATCCCGCGGAGGGAAATGACAAATGCGATATGATAAGGTAAACACTGACCTGAACTTTGTTGAGCGGGAAAAGGACGTCAACAGGTTCTGGAAGGAAGCAGACGTGTTCCGCAAGAGCATGAAGATCAGGGAGGGATCGCCGTACTATACCTTTTACGACGGCCCGCCCACGGCGAATGGCAAGCCTCACATCGGGCATGTCCTGACGCGCGTGATCAAGGATATGATTCCGCGCTACCATACCATGAAGGGCGAGTATGTACCGAGAAAGGCCGGATGGGATACCCACGGGCTTCCGGTGGAGCTTGCGGTCGAGAAAGAGCTTGGGCTGAACGGGAAGGAGCAGATCGAGGAGTACGGCATGGAGCCGTTCATCCAGAAGTGCAAGGAATCCGTCTGGCAGTATAAGGGGATGTGGGAGGACTTCTCCGACACGGTTGGCTTCTGGGCTGACATGGAAGATCCTTATGTTACCTATTATGACGATTATATTGAATCCGAGTGGTGGGCGCTCCGGAAGATCTGGGAGAACAAGCTTCTCTATAAGGGCTTTAAGGTTGTTCCCTATTGCCCGCGCTGCGGAACCCCGCTGAGTTCCCAGGAGGTGGCGCAGGGCTACAAGCTTGTGAAGGAGCGGTCCGCGATTGTCCGCTTCAAGGCGATGGACGAGGAGGACGTGTATTATCTGGCCTGGACCACCACGCCATGGACGCTTCCCAGCAATACAGCCTTGTGCGTGAATCCGGATGAAACCTATGTCAAAGTGAAGGCTGCGGACGGCTATACCTATATCCTTGCAAAGGCGCTGGCGGATAAGGTGCTTGGAAAGCTTGCGGCGCAGGAAGATTCCCGGGCAGATGGCGCATCGTCCGGCTCGGAGCCTGCAGAAAAAGCCTTGGCTCCTTATGAGATTCTGGAGACCTATGTCGGGAAGGATCTGGAGAGACGTCCTTATGAGCCGCTGTTTGAGGCGGCGGGCAAGGCAGCGGCAAAACAGCGCAAGAAGGCGCATTTTGTCACCTGTGATCACTACGTCACGATGACCGACGGTACCGGCATTGTCCACATCGCCCCGGCATTTGGTGAGGATGACGGGCGGATCGGCCGGGACTATGATCTTCCGTTCATTCAGTTTGTAGACGGACAGGGAAACATGACGAAGGATACTCCTTATGGCGGCCTGTTTGTCAAGAAGGCGGACCCGGTTATCCTGAAGGATCTGGAGCGCGAGGGCAAGCTGTTTGACGCGCCGAAGTTTGAGCATGAATACCCGCACTGCTGGCGCTGCGACACCCCGCTGATCTATTACGCGCGGGAATCCTGGTTCATTAAGATGACCCAGGTGCGTGACGAGCTGGTAGAGAACAACAATACCGTCAACTGGATTCCGCCGACCATCGGCTCCGGCCGTTTCGGAAACTGGCTGGAAAATGTGCAGGACTGGGGGATCAGCCGGAACCGGTACTGGGGCACACCGCTCCCGGTGTGGGAGTGCGAGGAGTGCGGCGAGCAGGTCTGCATCGGATCCCGCGAGGAGCTGAAGGAACGCTCCGGCCGGGAAGACGCGCTGACGGTAGAGCTGCACCGGCCCTACATCGATGAATTCATCTGCACCTGCCCCGCCTGCGGAAAGAAGGCGATGAAGCGTGTGCCGGAAGTCATCGACTGCTGGTTTGACTCCGGCGCGATGCCATTCGCGCAGCACCATTATCCGTTTGAAAACAAAGACATCTTCGAGCAGCAGTTCCCCGCCGCGTTCATTTCCGAAGCAGTGGACCAGACCAGAGGCTGGTTCTACTCCCTGATGGCGGAATCCACCATTCTGTTCCACAAGTCGCCCTATGAAAATGTCATCGTGCTGGGGCTGGTTCTGGACGGGAACGGACAGAAGATGTCAAAGTCCAAGGGGAATGCGGTCGATCCGTTCGAGGCGCTTAAAAAGCACGGAGCGGACGCAATACGCTGGTATTTCTACAGCAACTCCGCCCCGTGGCTTCCGAACCGCTTCCATGATAAGGCGGTGCAGGAAGGGCAGCGCAAGTTCCTGGGAACCCTGTGGAATACCTACGCGTTCTATGTGCTGTACGCGAACATCGATGACTTTGATCCTTCCCGGTATGAGGAGATGTACAGCGCGATCCTTCAGAAGGTGAAGGCGGGGGATGAGGATGCCCTGCCGGTCATGGACCGCTGGCTTCTGTCCCGGATGAATACCATGATCCGCGATACGGACCAGAACCTGGCCGCGTATCGGATCCCGGAGACGGCCCGCGCGCTGGAATCGTTTGTTGACGATATGTCGAACTGGTATGTGCGCAGGTGCCGCGACCGCTTCTGGGCGTCCGGCCTGGAGGAGGATAAGATCTGCGCGTACATGACACTCTACAACGCATTGAAGAACCTGTGCCTGTGCGCCGCGCCGATGATCCCGTTTATGACAGAAGAGATCTATCAGAACATCGTGCGCCGGGCAGAGCAGGATGCGCTTGAGTCGATCCATCTGTGCCTGTTCCCATCCTGTGACGAGGCGCTGATCAACCAGGATCTGGAACAGAAGATGGGAGAGGCGTTGAACATCGTGGTCATGGGGCGTGCTGCCAGAAATGACGCGAATATCAAGAACCGCCAGCCGATCGGGCGCATGTTCGTGAAGGCGGAGGAAGCGCTGCCTAAGTATTACTCCGACATCGTGACGGATGAGCTGAACGTCAAGACCATCGAGTTTACGGATGATGTGAGGGAATTCACCGATTATACCTTTAAGCCGCAGCTGAGGACCGTGGGACCGAAATACGGGAAGCTGCTTGGCGGGATCAAGAAATATCTGGGCAATGTTGACGGGAATCTGGCGATGGACCAGATCAATGAAAGCGGCGTGCTCCGCTTTGACGTGAATGGGGAGAGCGTGGAACTGACGCGGGAGGACCTGCTGATTGAGACGAAGCAGACAGAGGGTTTTGTCACGCAGCAGAACGGCGGCCTGACGGTCGTGCTTGATACGAACCTGACGCCTGAGCTGGTGGAGGAAGGCTTTGTGAGGGAGCTTGTTTCCAAGATCCAGACCATGCGGAAGGAGGCAGGTTTTGAGGTTCAGGATCATATCGATGTATATGAATCCGGAAATGACAGGATCCGCGGGATTCTGGAGAAGTTTGAGAATCAACTGAAGAAAGAAGTACTTGCGGAAACGCTCCGGTATGGAATGCCTGACGCAGATGCATTTTCGAAGGAATGGACCGTCAATGGTGAGCGGGTGATGCTCGCGGTAAGAAAGAGGGGTTAAGAATCCGAATGGCTAAGAACAAAAAAGAGAGATTTGACAAAGCGCGTTTTCAGGATACGGTAAGGACCGGCGTGCGCCTTCTGTTCCGCAAAGACCTGGAGGAAGCGAACAATCAGGAGCTTTTTCAGGCGGTATCCTACGCGGTGAAGAATGTTATTATTGATGACTGGATGGCTACGACCAAAGCGGTGGATGAGGAGGATCCGAAGATCCTCTACTACATGTCCATGGAATTCCTGATGGGCCGCGCGTTGGGCAACTCTCTGATCAACCTGACCGTTTACAAGGATGTGAAGGCTGCGCTGGATGAGATGGGCGTGAACCTCAATGAGATCGAGGATGAGGAACGGGATCCCGCGCTTGGGAACGGCGGCCTTGGAAGGCTGGCGGCCTGCTTCCTGGATTCTCTGGCGACGCTGGGATATCCGGCGATCGGCTGCGGCATCCGTTATCGCTTCGGCATGTTTAAGCAGAAGATCGAGAATGGATACCAGATCGAGGTTGCGGATAACTGGCTCAAGCATGGCTATCCCTTTGAGCTGCGGAGACCGGAGTTTGCGAAGGAAGTCAAGTTCGGCGGGTATGTCCGTGTCGAGTATGACCAGGGGCTGCGCCGCAACCGCTTCATCCAGGAGAACTATCAGTCCGTGCGGGCCATTCCGTTTGATATTCCGGTGGTCGGTTACGGCAACCATGTAGTGGATACACTGAGAGTATGGGACGCGGAGGCGATCAATGACTTCCAGCTGGATTCCTTCGATAAAGGAGATTACCAGAAGGCTGTGGAACAGGAGAACCTGGCGAGAAATATCGTTGAGGTGCTTTACCCGAACGATAACCATTACGCCGGCAAGGAACTCCGCCTGAAGCAGCAGTACTTCTTTATCTCTGCTTCCGTACAGGACGCGGTGGATCATTACAAGAGGACGCATTCGGATATCCGGAAGTTCTATGAGAAGGCAACTTTCCAGATGAATGATACGCACCCGACAGTCGCGGTCGCGGAGCTCATGCGGATCCTTCTGGATGAGGAAGGGCTGGAATGGGATGAGGCATGGGAGGTTACGACAAAGACAGTTGCCTACACGAACCATACCATCATGGCTGAAGCGTTGGAGAAGTGGCCGATTGAGCTGTTTTCCAGGCTGCTGCCGCGTATCTATCAGATCGTGGAGGAGATCAACCGCCGCTTCCTGATTGAAGTGCAGAATAAGTATCCGGGCAACCAGGATAAGGTTGCGAAGATGGCGATTATCTATGACGGGCAGGTGAAGATGGCGCACCTTGCGATCGTTGCCGGGTATTCGGTCAACGGCGTGGCGCAGCTGCACACGGAGATCCTGAAGTCCCAGACGCTGAAGGATTTTTATGAGATGTTCCCGTGGAAGTTCAACAATAAGACGAACGGGATTACGCAGCGCCGCTTCCTGCTGCATGGAAACCAGATGCTTGCGGATTGGGTGACCAACCATATCGGGGATGAGTGGGTCACGGACCTGCCGCAGATCGCGAAGATGAAGGTCTATGCGGATGATGAGAAGGCGCAGCAGGAGTTCATGAACATCAAATACCAGAACAAGCTGCGCCTTGCGAAGTACATCAAGGAGCATAACGGGATCGATGTGAATCCGCGCTCGATCTTTGATGTCCAGGTGAAGCGTCTGCATGAGTATAAGAGGCAGCTGATGAACATCCTGCATGTCATGCATCTGTATGACCAGGTCAAGAACCACCCGGAGATGCCGTTTTACCCGAGGACGTTTATCTTCGGCGCGAAGGCGGCGGCCGGCTACCGCAGGGCAAAGCTGACGATCAAGCTGATCAATTCCGTGGCGGATGTCATTAACAATGATGCTTCCATCGGCGGGAAGATTAAGGTGGTCTTCATCGAGGATTACCGCGTGTCGAACGCGGAGTTGATCTTTGCGGCTGCGGATGTTTCGGAGCAGATCTCGACCGCGTCCAAGGAGGCGTCCGGCACCAGCAACATGAAGTTTATGCTGAATGGCGCGCCGACCCTTGGAACCATGGATGGCGCGAATGTGGAGATTGTCGAAGAAGTCGGCTCGGAGAATGCGTTTATCTTCGGCCTGACTTCCGAGGAAGTCATCCGGTTTGAAAATGAAGGCGGCTATGATCCGAATTATTATTTCAACACGGATCAGGATATCCGCCGCGTGCTGATGGAGCTGATCAATGGGAAGTACTCGAACGGTGACATGAATATGTTCCGTGAGATTTATGATTCCCTGCTGACGAATAAGGATGGCAAGGCGGATCAGTATTTCATCCTTGCGGATTTCAAGGCTTACGATAAGGCCCGGGCGGACATCGTTGAGGCTTACCAGGATGAGAAGCGCTGGGCGAAGATGGCGATCCTGAATATGGCATCGTCAGGGAAGTTCACTTCCGACAGGACGATCCAGCAGTATGAGGATGACATCTGGCATCAGGCAAGGATCCATGTGACGGAATAACTTATACGTCTTGAATAAGGAAGCTGCGGATCATAAGGCACAGGCCATGAGATGCAGGCCATAGTCAGCAGCACTGGCTGCAGGGAGATGAAAAAGGACAGCCCTCTTTCGAAGGCTGTCCTTTTTTCTTTCCGGAAACGCGGATACACTGACGTTTGAATGTGCTGTTATTCGTCCTGTCTTTTTTCTTTGTCCTGGCTGGAATGCTGAAAGCTGTCTCCACTGGTAATTTTCTGTATTATCTGACATCGATCGTCATTGTGCCGGATACGCAGCAACACGTATTCTCTCATATACTATCTGTAACATCTTTTTCCGAATTTCAGTGCAGGCTTTCGGCATTGTTTTTCGTGACATTCAACGGGGAAAAACCATAGTCTGCTTCTTTTCCGGCATTGTACAGGCATGGCTTTCTCCTTATTGACAGGAAACCGTTGTGTCCTTTTGTCTCCTTTCATGAAACATAAATGATCACACATATAGTTCTTGGCACCGGAATTTTCAGACACCTATAATGACAATTGTCACCGGTCCCCTGATCTGTACCGTGGAGAAAACGGTTCCCTGATGCCGGATCCCGTCAGCCCGATCACCGGACTGTCCCACAGGCCGGCCATCCGGTAACCATGCATGATACATCACACTGAACTTGCACCTGCGCGGAATCATGAATCCAAGGTATGTCTGCACATTCGTGATTTCTGAACAGATCCTTAGGAGCTGTTCAGAAATATGCCGTACCGGATCAGCTTCGAAGAGGCGTGCCGGCAGATTCCGCCCGCACTGCGGCCAGATATAGGAAACGCATATAATCAATTCGTTTCCTAATACAATGGGGAAAGACACAAAAAGGAGGTAAGGTTTATGAATTACGGGAAAGTTGAGCAGATCGGAAGCCACCGTCTGCAATGCAGGGGAATGTATGACCTTCTTCAAAAATATGCCAGGGAAGGGATTGCCCTGTATCTGGAAGGGAAGGAGGCGGAGCCTGGCCTGATTGCGGCAACATGCCTGCGCGAGGGCGTCAGCTATATGATGGACTTCATTCCGGATAATCAAAGCAGCCAGATCATCTCCCAGATTGATTTCACCCGGATCTCCCAGACAGATTCCGGGCATGAAACCCATGTCGAAGAATCCCATCCGAACATTGCTGTATGGCATTGCTCATAATCGGCAGCGATCAATCAATCATCAGCAGTGATTCACCATTATCATTCTGTAATGATTCATTATCATCTTCAGCAATGATTCATTATCATCTTCAGCAATAATTCATTATCATTTTCAGTTATGATTCACGATTGATCATGATTCGCTGTCAGCAGTCATTCACTGTCAATCAAATCCGGACCCGCTGATGGACAGGACGTTTAGCCCGCACAGCCTGATTCAGGATCACAAAAGCACCCCTTGCGCCTGGAAGAAGCCCTGGCCACAGTCCATGCAGGCCTGCCCCGTCATGCAAAAGACCTCAAAGACAGGGCTTCTGACAGGATTCCATGTTTTTTACCGGTTTCTTAAGATTTTTCGTATCGACCTCCCATCCGCTCATTGATATACTGAAACAAATTGTCAGGCACTTTTGACTCACTTCAGCAAATGGAGATCGATGCAAGATGATTGATAATATGAATCAAGGTACGTCAGGAATCCCGGCACCGCCGGAGACAAAGCCCCACAAGAAAGGGCCGGATTCCAGGACGCGCAGCAATACGACAGTCTCAAGGCAGCACAAAGATCCGGAATCAAGGCAGCACAAAGATCCGGAATCAAGGCAGCACAAAGACCCGGAATCAGGG
>CAMORF010000100.1 GCA_946623485.1 uncultured Clostridia bacterium | reverse complement strand
GGACCTTCAATGATGTCCTGTTCCCGTATCTGTATGTTGCTTCTCCGGAAGACTATGCGGATTATGAGAAGTATTTCGTAGACAGGCTTCCGTACACCAAAGAAGAGCTTGTCGAGATGGCGGACCTGAGCCTTGATGATCTGGCGGCGACCGCTGCGAAGCTGTCCATCGAGGATGCTGCTGAGCGTGCAGGTGACTGAATGTCGGAAGAATGATGATACAGGCCGCCAGGATGCATATCGCAAAACCGATGTTGACATAGGATCCGGTTTCCGGATCCGGAGAAACAGACGGGGGAAGCAGATGGGGCAGGCTGAATGAACTTCCGGGCCGGTATCGTTTCGGCGATACCGGCCTTTTCTGATAACAGACAGTATAAAACGAGGTAAAACAAATGGGTTCTTCTGAAAGTCTTTCGGCTAAGAACAAACTGTCCGGAAAGACCACGGGCTTTTTGGTCCTGTTCCTTCTGGTGATCGTTTCCTGGGCAATCTTTAAGGTGATCACGCCATCCAATTTCGGGTCGCCAAAGAACCTGCTCAGTTATTTTGAGGCGTCCCTGATGGTTTCGGCAGGCGCCGTTGGCTTCTATTTTGTCATGGTAATGGGGATGTTCGACTTTTCGATCGGCGCGAACATCATGCTTTCCTCGATCGTCGGTACAGTGGTCGCTTCCAGGCTCGGCCTGGGGTATGTGGGACTTATCTTAGGATGCATCCTCACCGGCGCGCTCGTAGGGCTTCTGAATGGATTCTTATATGTAAAGCTGCATATTCCGTCCATGATTGTCACCACCGGCCTGGCACTGATCTATGAGGCGATAGCAAGCTACATTGCAGGCGGCCAGTCTGCAACGCTGCCGTCGAATCTTCGTGCCTTTGGCTCCATGCCGGGCAACCTGATCCTGGCAATCCTGGCTTTTGTCGTCGCGTACCTGCTTCTGAATTACACCAGGATCGGTACCTATACCTATGCGATCGGTTCCGATGAGTTCGTGGCGAAGAACATGGGCATTAATGTCAATAAATATAAGGTGCTTGCCTTTGTTATCTCGGGTGCCTTCTTCGGCGTGGAAGCGATCCTGACCATCAGCTACGGATCCTCCATGGTTGCTGAGACGGGCATGCTTTCCATGAGCCGGAACTTCTACCCGACCATGGGATGTTTCCTGGGACTTGCGATGAAGAAGAATGGAATTCCGATTCCGGCGATCATCATCGGTGAGTTTTTCCTGCAGATTATTTATTACGGGTTTGTCGCGCTTGGCGCGCCGACCGCCGTCAATGATGTAATTTCCGGCCTGGCGCTGCTGGTGATCGTTACGCTGACCACCAAGACCAGGAAAGGTGACATCGTCAAATAATACAAAGGAGGAGAAGAGCAATGAGCGAAGTAAGACTACAGGTTCAGAATCTCTGCAAATCCTTCGGTATTACCAAGGCGGTGCAGAATGTGTCATTTAATGTCAACAAGGGCGAGGTGCATGCCCTGATCGGGGAGAACGGATCCGGAAAGTCCACCCTGACCAACATGCTGACCGGGATCTATACGATCGACAGCGGGCATTTTATCCTGGACGGAAAGGAGATCCATCCGAAAAACCAGGTAGAGGCGAATAATGAAGGCGTTTCCATCATCGTGCAGGAGCTCGGAACCCTGTCAGGCCTGACGGTTGCGGAGAATATCTTCCTGGGGCATGAGGAACGTTTTGTCAAGCATGGGATCAAGAACACCGGCGCGATGAACAGGGAAGCGCAGCAGCTTCTTAACAAGTACGGGTTCAACCGCATCCGCGCTGGCGCGATGGTGGATGAGTATAACTTCGAGGACAGGAAGCTGGTTGAGATCGTGAAGGCGACTTACTTTACGCCGAAGATCGTGGTCATTGACGAGACGACGACAGCCCTGTCGCAGGAAGGCCGTGAAGAGCTGTACAAGCATATGAACAGGATCCGGGAAGAAGGGAACACCATCATCTTCATTTCCCATGATTTGCCGGAAATCCTGAGGCTCTCTGACACGATCACAGTCCTTCGGGACGGCGTGTACATCGATACTGTCAAGAGCGCGGATGTCACGGAGGACGACCTGAAGAAGCTGATGGTCGGCCGTGAGGTGACGGGCGATTATTACCGTTCGGATTATGATACCAAGGTGTCGGATGAGGTCGTCATGTCCGTCAGGAACGTAAGCGTCCCTGGGCAGATCAGCGATATCTCCTTCGACCTGCATAAGGGCGAGATCCTTGGCTTTGGCGGATTGTCCGAGTCCGGCATGCATGAGATCGGAAAAGCCTGCTTTGGCGCGTCCTTTAACCGCACGGGCAGCGTTACGCTGGCGGACGGAACCTCGATTGATTCCATCCCCAAGGCGATCAGCCACAGCATTGCCTATACTTCCAAGGATCGTGACAATGAGTCCGTGGTCATGAACCAGAGCATCGGCGACAATATCTGCCTGCCATCCCTGGACTCCCTGCGGTCATTTTTCTGCTTCCTGAGCGGATCCAAGATGAAGAAATTCGCCAATGAGCATGCCAAAGAGATGTCTGTCAAGATGGTCAATACGAATCAGTTCGTATCGGATCTGTCCGGCGGAAACAAGCAGAAGGTAGTGCTGGCGCGCTGGATCGGCAAGGATTCCGACATTCTTGTGCTTGACAGCCCGACCCGCGGAATTGATATCAAGGTAAAGCAGGATATCTATCAGTTGATGGACAGGATGCGCAAGCAGGGCAAATCCATCATTATGATCTCTGAGGAGCTGATGGAACTGATCGGAATGTGCGACCACATCTATATCATGAAGGACGGAAAGATTAACGGCGAGCTCGACCGCAGTCCGGATCTGAATGAAAATGCGCTGATCGCGAAGATGGTCTAAGGAGGAGAAGAGCATGGCTGAACAAACAAAAACAGGGACAGTATCGAGGGAGGAACAACTCAAAAAGCTGTCCAAGGTTTCCCTGGTCCGCTCGCTTCTGCCGATCATCGGACTGGTTGCTGTCTTTATTGTATTTAACATCCTGACAGGCGGAAGGATGATCCAGAATCCATCCCTGGTCATGTCCCAGATTTATGTCACCATGATCTCGGCGACAGGCGTATTCTTCATCATGACCATGGGCGGGCTTGATTTCTCCCAGGGATCGATCCTCGGCATGGCGTCCATCGTTGTCTGCCTGGTATCCAAGGTTGCTCCCGTTCCGGTAGCAGTGATTGCGGGAATTGCCACGGGCGCCGGGATTGGCGCGATCAACGGATTCTTCTATGTGAACCGGAAGATTAAGTCCTTCATCGTTACGATCTGCACCATGTTCCTGTTCCGCGGCATCATCAAGTATCTCACGTCCAATGCCCCGGTCGGCGCCAGCGCAACCATGATCCTTCTGAATAAGGATCAGCTGAAGCTGATCTGCACGCTGGTCGTGGTTGTCCTGGGATTCGTGGCGTTCCATTTTACAAAGTTCGGAATCCACCTGCGGGCGATCGGCGCCGGCGAGAAGGCTGCGAAGTTCGCAGGCATTCATACAGACCGTACGAAGTTCCTGATCTATGTGCTGGCAGGCGCCATCACCGGGTTTGCCGCATTCATCAATGTCATCAAAGTCGGTTCGGTTACCGCCTCCGGCGGAAACCAGCTGGAAACCCAGATCCTGATTGCTTTGGTCCTGGGCGGGATGCCGATCTCGGGCGGCGCGAAAGCAAGGTTTTTGAACGTCATCGTCGGATCCCTGCTGTACATCGTACTGACCTCCGGCCTGACCATGATGGGAATGACGACACAGGCGATGCAGCTTGTACAGGGCGTGGTATTCCTGATCTTTGTCGCGATCTTCGCTGACAGAGAATCCTTGAAAGTCATTAAGTAATGAAGAAAGAAGCGGGGCGCGCACGCCGGCAGAAGCGGATTGCTTTTGCGGTGCGCCGGCCTTGCGGATGGTATGCCCTTTGCTGAAACGCAAAGGGCATATTAAACGGGAGGGAGGGAAGGCAGACAGATGGACAGGCAGCCAAAATACCAGACAGTAATCAGCTGGGTTCAGGAAATGATCCGTGCCGGAGAACTCAAGGAAGGCGACCGGCTTCCTTCTGAAAATGAACTTTGCAGGAGGTTTTCGCTGAGCCGCCAGACGGTACGCCATGCCCTGGAGATCCTGGAAGCCCAGCAGATGGTTGTGAAGGTTCAGGGAAGCGGTACCTATGTCGGGGACGGCGGGAAGGACAAGGAGCGGCCAAGCTATAAGAATATCGCAGTCATCAGCACCTATTTTGATTACTATATCTTTCCGCCTACCCTGCATGGCATCGAGACCGTCCTTTCAAAAGCGGGATACACAACCAGGCTTGCGTTCACCAATGACAGCGTCCACCATGAAAAAACGATCCTGAAGATGATCCTGGAGCGGGATGATGTGGACGGCATCATCGTTGAGCCGGCCAAGAGCGCGATGCCGAATCCGAACCTGGAACTATACCGCGCGCTTCTTCAAAGGAAGATCCCGGTCCTGTTTTTCAACGCGTCTTATCCGCAGCTCGGGCAGCCCTGCGTGCGCATCGATGACGCGCTTGCGGCAGAGAAGGTTACGGATGTCCTGATTGACGCGGGCCATACAAACATCGCGGCGATCCTCAATGCCGAAGACGGCCAGGGCCATCTGCGGTATACCGGTTATCTGCGGGCGATGTGGAAGCATCACCTCAGGACGGACGCGCGGCGGACGATCCTTCTGGATTCTGATATGGTCCAGGATCTGAAGACGGTTGCGCCATATATCATGCAGTGCCTGGAAGGGGTGACCGGCGTCGTCTGCTACAACGATGAGCTGGCCTCCCAGCTTTTGGAGGTGCTGGAGGGGCGGGGAATCCGCGTCCCGGAGGATCTGTCCGTTGTCGGGATCGACGACGCGAATATCGCCATGATCAAAGACCTGAGTTCCATCCCGCATCCCAAGGAAGCACTGGGACGGAAGGCGGCGGAGAACCTTCTGCAGATGATCCGGGATCCGTCTTTTGATGGGAACTATCTGTTTGATGCGCAGCCTGTTTTGCGGGGATCGGTGAAACGGCTGGAATCAGGATCTGTTCTGAAATAACAAGGAACAGCTCCTAACTATGTGATTGATTTTTGAGCTGTGCTATCGGATGAAAAGACAAGCAAGATGTACAAGTTATTTTGTAACAGATCCTAAGCGTTATAATCCATGAATCAAGAATTGTTGATCGGATTGATCCTGTGGATTCACAGGATGGAGGAGAAGAGATGAAAATCTTTGAAGGGTTTCAGAAGGGCGTCAACCTGGGCGGATGGATCTCCCAGTTTGATTCCTATGACCTGGCACATTTTGACAGCTTTATCACGGAAAAGGATATCCAGGAGATTGCCCGCCTGGGATTTGACCATGTCAGGGTGCCGGTGGATTACGTGCTGCTGGAGGAAGAGGATGGGACGCCAAAGGAGGATGGCTTCCGTTATCTGGATGCATGCAGGCGTTGGTGTGAGGCCTGCGGCCTGCATATGCTGATTGACCTGCATGAATGCTACGGTTACTCCTTTGACCCGCTGAAGAAGGATATGGACAGGAAGCGGTTTTTCTATGATGAACAGCTTCAGGAGCGGTTCTTTGGCTTGTGGAAACGGATCGCGGAACATTTTTCGGATCATCAGGAGATGATTGCCTTCGAGCCGCTGAATGAGGTTGTGCTGGAGGAGGTGGCCGATGCCTGGAACCAAATTGCCTCCTCCTATGTCAGGATGATGCGGAAGATTGTTCCGGACAGCTACCTGGTGATCGGCGGCGTACGCTATAACAGCGTCACGAGCGTCCCGCTTCTGGAGCTGCCGGTTGACGGGCGGATTGTTTATAACTTCCATTGCTACGAACCGTTCATTTTCACCCACCAGGGAGCTTATTGGGTGGAAAATATGCCTGCGGACTTCAGGACCGGCTACCCGAGGACGATCGAAGAGTACCGGGAGATTGCGCACCGGTGGAATCTTCAGGAAGAGATGGTGGGGCTGATCTTCCAGGATGGTGTCAGCGAGATCGGGGAGGCATTCTTTGAACAGATCTTTGAACCTGCCATCCGGAAGGCGGAAAAAGACCAGGTTCCCCTGTACTGCGGGGAATACGGGGTGATCGATCTGGCGGATAAGCCGGACACACTTCGTTGGCTGAAGGATATCCACGCAGCCATGAACCGGCATGGGATCGGGAGAGCGCTCTGGAATTATAAGGAGAAGGATTTTGGGTTTACAGGGGAAAGCTTCTCCGCGATCCGGGAAGAATTCATCCGCGCCCTGTAAAGAAATGCCATATGCGTAAAGTGAAGACAGGTATATGCTTTTGCACTGGTGTTACAGCATGATTACAGCGCCAATGTCCATTCCATCTGCTTGCAGGCAGGCTTGCGTGGCGGGAAGGACTTTGGCGCTGTAATCATAATAAATACTGTTTTTTTTTATCCTCGTTCCGGAAATCATTTTTCAAAATGCAATAAAAGTCAATCAAATGGTACAGCTTTGAAAAGCGTTGCGGGATTGAGAACGATAAAATAGAAAAAGCTGTGAACAGGTAAAGGTTCTGGTATGGCAGAAGATTTTTGGCATGGCAGAAGCTGCTGGTTTGGGAATATTACTGGTTTGGCAGAAAGGGAGGAAGAGAACATGAGCAATAAGCTTCCTGTAGGGATTCAGGTCTATGGTCTGAGAGATCTTCTGGAGAATACTCCGGAAAACTTCAAGAACGTGATGCAGCAGGTGAAGGCGCTTGGCTATGACGGCGTAGAGCTTGCCGGCCTCTATGGGCTGACGCCTGAGCATGTGAAAGAGGTGCTGGATGAGGTTGGCCTTGTTCCGATCAGCGCCCATGTCGCCTTTGCGGAGATGATGGAAGACCTCGATCAGGTTATCGCGGATTATAAGAAGATCGGCGTACAGTACCTGGTCATGCCTTACATGGCGGAAGAATACCGTCCGGTCAATCCGGAAGGGTTCCAGAAGTTCCTTCCCATGCTCAATGAGGTCGGTAAGAAGATCCATGATGCCGGCATGACGTTCCTGTATCATAATCATGACTTTGAGTTTGTCAGGATGGCGGACGGGAAGTGGGGGTATGACGTGATGTTCGAATCCATCCCGCATGACAACCTGATGCCTGAGCTGGATACCTGCTGGTGCGATGTCGCCACGGGCGATGCCCCCGGATTCATCAGGAAGTATGCCGGCCGCATCCCGGTGATCCACCTGAAGGACTACATTAAGAAGGGTGAAGTCAAGAACATGTACAAGCTGATCGGCATCGATGATGAAGCATCCGACGGTGACAGCGGTTACTTCGGGCTGCGCCCGGTGGGCTTCGGCCAGATGATCTGGGAGCCGGTTCTGGAGGCAGGGCTTGGCGCCGGCACGAAGTGGGTGATCGTCGAGCAGGATGAGCACTACGAGGTGGACCCGCTGGAGTGCGCGAGAAGAAGCCGTGAGTATCTGAAGATTCTTGGCTGGTAAAGAATGTTGGCAGCTATCCATTACCCCGTTAAAAAATAAGGTAACTGTTCACCACCGACCGAAGCAGAGCGTAGAATTCTAACCCGCCTTCCGCAAAGAGCGCTCTGTGCTCTGCGTGAGGGGCGGAACAGATGCAACAATTAGGAAGAAAGGAACCAACCGACATGAAAGAAATGAGAATTGCCATCATCGGATGCGGGATGATCTCCCACAGACA
>CAMORF010000099.1 GCA_946623485.1 uncultured Clostridia bacterium | reverse complement strand
CTCTCGAATGAAAATCCTACGCAATCTGTACAATTTATTTTGTGACAGCTCCTTAGCCTGACGCGGAGACGAATCTGTTATAAGTATGCTGCAGTTCAGCTCAGAGCGGTATGTGTTCTGAGCTGAACTGTTTTGTTTATCATATTTCGAAATTGACAGTGGAAAAAAACAACGTTTACGAGTATAACTTTTAATGTTACAGACATTGCATGTAAGGATCTGTAAACAAGTGAATGGTTTACAGATCCTAAAACAGGCCTGACAGCCTGATCGGAAGGAGGATCCTGATGAAAAAAAGAACCGGCATGAAACCGCTGCTTGCAGCTTTGCTGATGGCAGCTCTGCTTGCCGCAGCTGTGCCCGGTGTGCTGCATCGAACATTTTCTGCGGATGAGGCCCGGAAGCAAGGCAGTAAAAAACCGACCGTGCTTTTGATTCTCGATGGCTATGGCCTGAATGAGAATCGTGAGCATAATGCCATCGCCCAGGCAGATACGCCGGTAATGGACCGGCTGATGAAGGAATGCCCTTTCGTGGCGGGGGACGCCAGCGGCCTGGCCGTAGGCCTTCCGGACGGAGTCATGGGAAGCTCCGAGGTGGGGCACCTGAATATGGGGGCCGGCCGCATCGTGTACCAGGATCTGACCAGGATCACGAAAGAGATCGAGGATGGAGCATTTTTTGAGAATGAGGCGCTCCTGAAGGCGATCAACAATGCGAAGGAAAAGGGAACGAACCTGCATATCTACGGGCTTCTGTCCGATGGCGGCGTGCACAGCCACAATTCTCACCTTTATGCCCTTCTGGAGCTCGCGAAGCGCGAGGGGCTTGAGAAGGTATATGTACATTGCTTCACGGACGGCAGGGACACGCCTCCGGAATCCGGAAAGGATTATGTGAAAGAGCTGTCCGATGAGATGGAGCGGATCGGCTGCGGCAAGATTGCGACGGTGGGCGGCCGCTATTATGCCATGGACAGGGACAACCGCTGGGACCGCGTGGAAAAGGCGTACCGGGCCATGACCCTCGGCGAGGGCGTGACGGCAGATTCTGCCCTGGAGGCTGTGACGCAGTCCTATGCGAAGGGAGAGACGGATGAGTTTATCCAGCCCACGGTAATCATGGAGGACGGCAAGCCGGTGGCCACCATTGAGGACGGGGACTCTATCATTTTCTTCAATTTCCGTCCGGACCGGGCCAGAGAGATCACCCGTGTTTTTTGCAGCGATGAATTCGACGGCTTTGACAGAGGCCCCCGGAAGCAGGTGACCTATGTATGCTTTACGGACTATGATGTGACAGTCCCAAACAAGGAAGTCGCATTTCCAAAGAATACCATCCCCAACGGCCTTGGTGAGTGGCTTGCCGCGAATGGGATGAAGCAGGCCAGGATCGCTGAGACTGAGAAATACGCCCACGTGACCTTCTTCTTCAACGGCGGCGTGGAAGCGCCGAATGCCGGAGAGGACCGCTTTGTGATCCCATCCCCTAAGGTGGCGACATATGACCTGCAGCCGGAGATGAGCGCCCCTCAGGTATGCGATACCCTGATTGAGAAGATCCGGTCCGGCGCGTATGATGTGATCATCACAAATTTCGCCAACGCGGATATGGTAGGCCACACCGGCGTGGAGAAGGCTACCATTGAGGCCGTCGAGTGTCTCGACCAGTGCATCGGACGGGTGGTGGAGGCGATAGAAGAGGTGGACGGACAGCTCTTCATCTGCGCAGACCATGGCAACGCCGAGATGATGGTGGACGATGAGACGGGAGAAGCGTTGACATCGCATACTACCAACCAGGTTCCCTTCATCCTGGTGAATTATGATCCTGCCTACACCTTGAGAGAGGGCGGCTGCCTGGCAGACATAGCGCCCACGCTGCTTGAGATGATGGGCCTGGACCAGCCGGCGGAGATGACCGGGAAATCACTGCTGATCAAGAGATGAACTTTTTTCCGTTTTTTTACGGATTTTTAACGTTTTTTCAAGTACAATGCTTCCTTGTATCCCAAGGATAAGATATAATCTATCTTTGCTGAAGGTGGAACAGGGGGGTGGAACAGGGGACGGTTCTCCGTTTCATCTCATAGAGATGAAACGGAGAACCGTCCCCTGTTCCACCCCCCTGTTCCAAAAATGAATGTGTAAGGAGAGAATGTTGTGAGGTGAGAAGAAGATGAATGCAGACAAAGAAATGACAAAGACTTTTGAGACCAGGGCAAAAACGAGAAACGGCGTGAAGCGAATGCTTTTTGCGCTTGTCGCGATTGTGCTTCAATTTGCTCTGATCTTCTTGCTGCTGACAAGCTTGCAGAATTTTGCTACGTGGATTGATATCGTGATCCGCATTCTGGCGGTGCTACTGGTGCTGTGGATCTATGGGATGAACATTACAGCCTCCATGAAGATGCCGTGGGTTATCCTGATCCTCGCCCTGCCGATATTCGGAACGATCATGTACTGGCTGATCGGAACAAACGGCGGCACGCGGAAGATGAGGCAGCGGTTTGAGGAGATCGACCGCCGGCTTCTTCCTCTTCTGGAGGGAAAGGATAAGAAGACGATCCAGCGTTTGCAGGAAACGGATCCTGCCGCGGCCGGGATCAGCTCCTATATCCGGAAATATGCCGGATACCCGGTATATCAGAATACGGATGTCATCTATTATGATGATGCTTCCAAGGGCCTGGAAGCCCAGCTTGTGGATCTGGAAAAGGCGAAAAAGTTTATTTTCATGGAATATCACGCGATTGAGGATAAAACCTCCTGGAGGCGGATCGAGGATGTGCTTGCCCGCAAAGCAGCACAAGGCGTGGAAGTGCGGGTGTTCTACGATGATATGGGAAGCATCGGCTTCATCAACACGGACTTTGTGAAAAAACTGGAAGGGCGGGGAATCGCCTGCCGCGTATTTAATCCCTTCGTTCCCACGATGAATATGTTCCTGAATAACCGTGACCATCGGAAAATCACGGTGGTAGACGGAAAGGTCGGATATACCGGTGGGTATAACCTGGCGGATGAGTATTTCAACCTGACACATCCTTTCGGTATGTGGAAGGATACCGGGATCCGTGTGGAAGGTGACGCGGTACCGTCTCTGACGGCTGCATTTCTGGAGATGTGGAACGCAGGCAAAAGAAAACCGGATGAACATAGTGACAACAATTTTGAACAGTATTTCCCCCGTTATCCCTACAAAGCCGTTCAGAATGGATATGTCCAGCCCTACGCTGACAGTCCCATGGATACGAAACGGATCGGGGAAGATGTCTACATCAGTATGGTAGAAAAAGCTACGAAGTACTGCTACTTTGTCACTCCATATCTGATTGTGACGGATGAGATGGCACATGCACTGAGCCTGGCGGCAAAGCGTGGTGTGGACGTCAGGATTGTCACGCCTGGAATACCGGATAAAAAGATGGTTTATTCCATGACCCGGTCCTTCTACCCTGCCCTGGTGCAGAACGGCGTGCGGATCTATGAATGGACCCCGGGCTTCTGCCATTGTAAAATGAGCGTCGCTGACGATAAGATGTCAACCTGCGGTACCATCAACCTGGACTACCGCAGCCTGTACCATCATTTTGAGAACGGCTGCTGGATCTACGACCAGGACATCGCTGTTTCGATCCGGAAAGACTTCGAATCCATGTTTGCGGAAAGCCGGGAGGTAACAGAGGAATACCGCAAGGGAAAGGGCTCTGTGATGAAGATTTCGCAGATGTTCCTCCGTCTGTTTGCAGAATTGATGTAATTGACCTGGGGTGAAACAGGGGACGGTTCTCCGTTTCACCCTCTGTTTCACCTTGCGGAATTGATGTTATCGGAAAGAGGATGCGGATGAATCCAATTATCACACAGGAAGCCGGAGATATCCTGGAGTCTGAGCGTTTTTTGCAATGCTGGGAGACCTGCCATCACAAAGGGACAAACGTTGCCCGTCATTCCCTGGAAGTTGCGGAATACGCACTGTATCTGTATGAGAAGCGGCACAGGCCGGATACGGATGTGCGGGATGTCGTCCGTGCCTGCCTGCTTCATGATATCGGCATGACGGACCGGAAAGTCCATGACAGCATATCCTTTATCAAGGCTTATGCCCATCCGAGAAGAAGTGCGCAGATTGCGCGGGAGGAGTTCGGCGCAAACCAGATTCAGCTGGATGCCATCCTGCATCACATGTGGCCGGTCTGTTTTGTCCCGCCTTCCTATGAGGCCGGGTGGTTTGTGCTGAGGTCGGATAAGCATTGCGCAAACAGGGATGTTGCTGATGTGCTAAAAAATAGTTTCCGTCCGGGAAGCCGGAAAAGATTTACAAAGTTTGATTCATAGAGTATGATGCATGGGTATGAGTCATAGGATATGATTCATATAATATTAAGAAAGTTTCATAAGGAGGGAATCATGAAGAGAAAACTTATTGCTATGGCAGCCGCGGGTGTTATGCTTGTCTCTATGGCGCCTGCTTTCAGTGCGTACGCGGATGACGCCGCTCAGTCAGAGAGCGTTGCAGTCGCTCCTGTGGCCGGAGCAGAGGATGTTGTCGTCAATACTTCCATCGGCAGCGGCCAGGTTATCTTTACCAAGACCGACAAGGCTGCGGATCTTACAGCCGCGGAATTGACAACACGTGTAAAGGATGCTCTGGGCAAGATCAAAGATCTGGAAGCGATGGATGCGTTTTTGGACGCGGAAGCAGACGTGTCAATCAAGCTTGGAGAAGAGAACCAGATGGGCATCCAGGCAAGCGCCATCACCACGGCTCAGGGGTATGACCACAAACAGCACGCATCCTTCTTCTATACGCTGTCAGGGCTCGGGGAACCGATGAGCGGGACCTATGAAGCCTATCACTGGGATCAGGATGATGTCCACTATACCTCGGTTTCTGATGGAAATGGCTGGAAAACCAAGGCTGAGGATGCCTGGGAGGAGATCATGGGTTATGTGGAGATCGCAGTGGAAAGCGAAGAAGCAAACCAGATCTCATTGGACGGACTCCTGCCGAATCTCTATGAGGAGAACGGGAAGCAGTACTATGTATGCGTCATGGATAAGAATATGCTGATGAATACTGCTCAGAACGTGGGCAAGACCCAGGGATTCCTTCCGACCGTAGACAGCATCCTGGGTGACAATGATGTGAAGCTGACCGTGGTTGTGAATGCGGAAACCGGGCTGGTTCGCGCCATGTCCCTGAATGCTTCCGGTGCCAAGGGACAGATTCCCGGATCCGTACTCGGAGCGGAAGGCAGTCTGGAATTCAGTGCCGACCAGTTGTATTGCACCTTCCTTTTCAGCCCGGAGGCTGATAATTTCTCTATTCCGGATGAGGTTCTGAACACCCCGGTTGAGAATGAATATGAGATGGTGGAAAACCTTGTATCGGGTCTGGGCAGCATACTGGGCAGCGTGACAGAGTAAGAAAGAGGCTCGTGACAGGATTTTAGTCCGGCAGCGGCGGCATTGAGCAGGCTTGCCGTGTGTAACGAAGAAGTTTATTCTGCTTTTTTTACGGATTTAACGGTTTTTTAACGTTTTTTGGAGTAGAATAGGCTCTGTTTGCTGCCGCCGGGATTTGCCGATGGTGCCTGGGAGGGACAAATCCTGGCAGCGCGAATCAGGAACAGGAAAGTGTTGTATCGTAGAAACAATTTTGAAAGAGAGGGAATTATCAAATGGGTATTATATCTGTTATTCTGGGCGTGATTCTGGTGATCGGCGGATTTTCGTGCATCTTCACGCCGCTTGCCACTTTTTTAGCGACAGGATACATTTTGGGCATTCTGCTGCTTGTATACGGTATTGCAGGAATCATCCGCTGCATCAGCCATAAGGCAGACGCGCTGGAATGGATCCTGAATATCCTGGCGATTATCATCGGCCTGATTGCTCTTTTCAGACCAGGCAGCACGCTTGTATTCGACAGCCTGATCCTGATCATCATCGCGGTCTGGTTCCTGGCACAGGGAATCGTGCAGATCGTTCTTGCATTTAAGACAAAATCATCGAATCCGGGCTGGTACTGGGGACTGATTGTCGGAATCCTGGCGGTTATCGTCGGTATCATCTGCTGTGTGAACCCGATGGTGACTGCGCTGACAGCCGGCATCCTGATCGGACTGCTTTTCATCGAAGCAGGTTTCAGCCTGGTAGCCCTTGGAATGGCTTTCGGGTCTGACGCAGAATAATGTGAAGAAGCGTACCCGCCGCAGGCGGGTTTCTCCCCGGCATCCTTAGCCGGGGAGAAAGGCATCATTCCATAATACGAAGCCCCCGGCAGAGCCGGGGGCTTCGTATTATGTGTATTCATTCGGTATGCAGCCCGGAATCAGTGGAACGATTCGTTACAAATCAATCACATTGTGAACTGTCTGCTTTTTCCGGCGCAGGAAGAAATCAAATAAAATGGATTTTTAACGGATTTTTAACGTTTTTCCGGGTAGAATAGTAGTTGCTTTTTTGTTTGCTGCAAAGCTTTCATTTATGTAAAATCAGATGTAATATCGCAAAGAAGGAGGGGAACGATGTTATGACAAAAGAGGAACTGACAATCCAGAGCCCGGAGGACGTCCGTCTGCAGAAGTATAAGAGCTCGCTGATCGCAAGCGGAGGCGCGATGGTGCTTTTTTCGCTGTGGACGGTGCTGCGGTCAATTGTAGAGATAAATGCCGAACTCAGTACCAGAGCAGGGAGTGAGGCACTGAAGCCGCTGCTTGCGGGGATGGTGACCATGGGCATTGTTGACCTGGTGCTGAAGCTTTATGTCGGCCTTTCCGCCAGGAAAGAGGGCATAGGCAGGGGGAAGAAGAGGCCGTATCGTGTTCTGGGGATCATTATAGCCGTTCTTTCTATCATCTGGGTGGTATATATGCTGATCTTGTTCCCGGCTGCGCTCAAGCTGTACGGACTGATTTATCCGACGGTTACTCTGGCCGTGGAAGCAACCGTGTTATACGCAGCGCTGGATCTGGTTGTTTCAGCCACGAAAGTGAAACAGCTTGAAAAAGAGATGGGGAGGGCTTGACAGATGCAATTGGATTTTCATTATTACGCGACATACTGTGCCGCTTATCTGGCCGGGTACTCTCATGAAGAGAGCCTGAAGGTCTGCTACAGTGCCCAGTTTCCGGACAACTGCACCAGAACGTTTCTTGCAGGGGTAAGGGCGCCGATCTCTGCCGCAACGACGCAGACTGCAGTGGAGATGGCTGATGTCAATACGGATCCGGTGGGCCTGCAGGATATCACCCGGATCTGGGCATCCTTCCATTTTCTCCCCTACGACCTGTACGCACATGTAGGGAAGGGGGGGAAGCGGTATCAGAACAAATACCGGCTGATCTGCAATCCGAACGGTGAGCTGCTCAAAGAGACCGTCAACCTGGTCAGGGGCAAAAGCCTGGAGGCTGTCGGCATGGCGATGCATATCCTTGCTGATACCTGGGCGCACCGGTACTTCGCAGGAACGCCATCGGTTGTGATCAACAGCACCAACACCTACTTCTATGAGCTTCTGGAAACGAACGGAGCGTGGACGGAGCGGCCTGTGAACTTTAAGCATATGCCCGGCGAGAACATCGAACAATGCAGTTATATCAACAGCCTTGGGACCAGCAGTGAGACTTCCGTCATGAATCTGGGACACGGGCGTGCAGGGCATCTTCCGGACTATAGCTTTATCCGGTATAAGTTTATGCCGGCATGGAATAACAATCAGTTCATCTATAAAGATAATCCGGAGGATTATTATCACGCGTTCTGCCAGATGATCTATGCCATGACTTATCTGCGGAGCGGAACCGGTACCTTTGAAACCGGCGTATATGCCACTGACATTGCGAAGCCCTATGAGAAGGAGATCCACAGGATCATCGA
>CAMORF010000098.1 GCA_946623485.1 uncultured Clostridia bacterium | reverse complement strand
CTGCGGTCTGATACTGCGATCCGATACTGCAGTCTGATACTGCGCTCCGATACTGTAGCCCGATCCTGCGGTCTGATACTGCGGTCCGATCCTGTGATCCGATCCTGTGGCCCGATCCTGCGGTCAGAACCTTACAGCCAATGCAATATAAGCAAGCAGATAGATGATGGGGGCGGTAATGATGACAGAATCATACCGGTCCAGGATCCCGCCGTGCCCGGGGATCAGCTTTCCATAATCCTTGATATTATGGTTTCGCTTAATTGCGGAAGCCGCCAGGTCTCCCACCATGGAAACCAAAGCGCCGACGGCACTGATCAGGGGAAACACCCAGACAGCATTTTTCCCCGTAGACATAAACCGTCCGACGCACAGGGCATAGATGAGTCCGATGATTGCAGCTCCCGCTACCCCGCCGATCGCACCTTCTATGGTCTTCTTCGGGCTCAGAACCGGGGCAAGCTTATGCTTCCCAAACAGCCGGCCTGATACATACGCCAACGTATCGCAGCCCCAGGAGCAGATAAAGATCAGCCACACCGAAAACTCGCCATCCTTCAGCATTCTTGTCTGATAGATAAAGCTCAGGCTGACTGCCACATAGACGATCCCGAAAAAAGCAGCCATCACCTGGTCCGCATGATAATTCGGATAGGTAAAGACATAGACAAACAGGATCAGGATCATCGCGACGCACAGCCCCGGCAGATAAAACTCCCGGCGCCCAAGGAAGACCAGCACATAAAACCCGATGGCCCCGGCGTAGGAGACCACAGTCAGCAGGTTTTCCCGGTCCTTCCGCACGCCTGCCGCACGAAACAGTTCAAACATCCCGATCAGGGAAATCACCAGAAGGAACCCATACAGTACCGGCCCTCCAAGACAGATTGCGCCAATCATGATAGCCAGCAGAATCACCCCGCTGATCAGTCTGGTGACAAACATATGCTTTTAATCCTCCTCCCCTTTTTTCAGCCCGCCGTAGCGCCGGGTACGCCTGTTATACTCTTCAATCGCAAGCATCAGGTCATTTTTGGAAAATGCAGGCCAGGGCGTCTGGGTGAAATACAGTTCCGCGTAAGAAAGCTGCCACATCAGATAGTTGCTCAGCCTCATCTCCCCGCTGGTCCGGATCAGAAGATCCGGGTCAGGAATATCCGCAGTGTCCAGGTAAGAAGCGAAGGTCGCTTCCGTAATCTGTGACGGGTCGCTGATCTGTCCGTTTTTTACATCGCCTGCCAGCTTCCGGACTGCCCGTACAATCTCATCCCGGCTTCCATAATTGATGGCAAGCTGAAAGTTCAGTCCCGTATTGTTTTTTGAGCTTTCCACCAGCTCCCTGAGGTTCTTCCTGAGCGTATCGTCCAGCTCCTCCTCCTTGCCGAGAACCCGGCAGCGCATATTATTTTCCCTTGCCTGGCGGATCGCGGTGCGGGTGTAGCTGTGGAACAGCTTCATCAGCGCCCTCACTTCATCCTGGTTCCGCCGCCAGTTCTCGGTAGAGAACAGATAAACGGTCAGGTACTTGATGCCCAGCTCATCCGCCGCGCGGCAGATCACTTCCACATTCGCGGCACCCTTCACATGCCCGTAGTTACGGGGCATATTCCTGGATTTTGCCCAGCGGCCATTTCCATCCAAAATAATCGCTACATGACGAGGTATTTCCATTCCATGCCTCCTTGCCGGCTGCCAAATATCCGGTAATGATCCCCCCGGCACTCAAAACGGAAAGCGTTCGTCGCCGGGGTGCCGAATCGCCGCAATATCCCCAAAGGCCAAAAAGCCCAAATTCCAAAAAACAAAAATACAAAAAGCCCAAAAGCCCAAAAAGCAAAATACAAAAAACAGAATTCCAAAAAATCCAAAAAAACCAAATAATCTAAATCGTTCCATCCGGAAAAACGGGATTCTCCTGCAGGGATTCCGAAAGGCTGCCGTGCGGGTTATCCCGCATCGGCAGCCTCCTGTTTTCCAAAGTCATATGCCGGATTCAGACAGTCAGGATATCCTTTGACTTCTCTTCGACCATTTTATCAATCTCTTTTATCTTTGCATCCGTTTCCTTCTGAAGGTCATCCTGAAGGTCCGCTACCTCGTCCTCAGAAATCTCATCCTTCAGCTTCTTGAATGCCTTGTCTGCGTCGCGGCGGATGTTGCGCACCGCAACCTTGGCCGCTTCGCCTTTTTTCTTTACGTCCTTCGTGAGATCCTTTCTGCGTTCCTCTGTCAGCTCCGGGAATACCATGCGGATTACCTTTCCGTCCGTGGTGGGATTGATCCCGATATCGGACATATTGATCGCTTTCATCACTTCCTTGATCATATTCGGCTCCCACGGAGCAATCTGCAGGATACGCGCTTCCGGAACCGTAATGTTTCCGACCTGGGAGATCGGAACCTGGGACCCGTAATAATCCACCCGCACCTTGCTGATGACTGCCGGATTGGCGCGCCCGGCACGGATTGTCTTAAACTCTTCCTCCAGGTTTGATAGTGTCTTGCCCATCTTTTCCACATAAGGTTTCAGTCTGCTGTCCATTATCCTTCCCCTTTCTTTGTGTGAATCTGCAGCTCCTAAGGAGCTGCCGCGCCGGCGTATCTGCCAGCTCTGAGCGCAGCCGTTCACGGGTCAAACTGTGACAGAGGTTCCATCAATCTCACCACGCGCCGCGCGCAGGATGCTGTTCTCCTCATTCAGTCCGAACACATACATCGGCATCCGGTTCTCTCTCGCCAGGATGGATGCCGTCATATCCACCACCTTCAGACGCTTTTCAATCACTTCATCAATCGTGATTGTATCATACTTACGGGCATCCGGATGATCCTTCGGGTCATCCTCATACACGCCGTCAATGGACTTTGCCAGCAGGATCTCATCCGCTTCAATCTCAATCGCCCGAAGAAGCGTCGCGGTATCCGTTGAGAAATACGGATGCCCCGTTCCGCCGGCAAAGAACACCACTTCTCCCTGCTGCAGGGCCTGCAGCGCGGCGTCCTTGGAAAACAATTCCGTAAAGCTGCCGCAGGTAAATGGCGTCATCACCCGTGTCTTCAATCCCTGTGAGCGGAAAATCTCTGAAACATAGATACAGTTCATGACCGTTGCAAGCATCCCGATCTGATCCGCCTTCGTCCGCTCCATGTTCCCGCTTGAGCGGCCTCTCCAGAAGTTGCCGCCTCCAGTCACAACGGCGATCTGCATCCCCTCCTGTACCAGAAGCTTCACCTGGCCGGCAATCCCGAGAACCGTCTCCTCATCAAAGCCGGTCTTCTTCTCCCCGGCAAGCGCCTCCCCGCTCAGTTTCAGCAATACTCGTTTCATACGCACCTTCCTGTTTTCTGACATTCTCCGGCCATCCGGCCTGAAATCAATTCTGGCTGTCTTCTTTTCTTAGCAATCATACCATACTCGGACCTGCAAATCTATAGACAGGTTGGCGCATTATCATCGGGCACATTTACAGGTGACACGCGCTCGCATGGCGCGGGTTGTATCCTCTTCTCACTTCAGATATAATCAGTTGCGCGAAGGAGGAATAAAACATGGAGGCAGATTCTCATTTCAGCAAACACGTCACCCTGGCCGCAAAGGGCATTGCAATCCTGCTGATGCTCTTCCATCACCTGTTCTATGACGCCCCGGGTTTTGTCGATCAGTATGCCGTTTCCGCTGTACCGCTGTCATGGCCGGCGCTCAATTCCCTGAGCTATTACGCCAAGCTGTGCGTATCTGTCTTCGTATTCCTGACCGGCTACGGGATGGCCATCCGCATGTCCTCCCAGGACAACAGGCACCGGGAGCGCTATGCTGTCTCACGTTTTTTGAAGCTGGAAAGCAGTATCGTCTTCCTGTACCTGTTCTCGCTTCTGACCGCCGTCCTCGATCCCTCACGCATTCTCGCATATTTTCAGGAAGGACATCTGAAGGGCATCTGGATGATGCTCCTTGATGCCCTGGGTCTCGGAAAGTTTTTTGATACCGTCATGTTTAACAACTCCTGGTGGTATCTTTCTTTTGCGATCTTCCTGATCTTCCTGATGCCAGTCGCCCTCAAGCTTTGCGAGCAGTTCGGAATCTGCAGCGTAGTGCTTGCCGGGATGGTCACCACCTTCGGTCTCGACCAAAGCCGCGCCTTTTCCCTGTACCTGTTCACTTTCTTCCTGGGGATCTTCCTGGCACGTGCAAGCCTCATCTCCCGGATCCGGGCATATTGCCAAAGCCGCCGCCATGCCGCGGCGCTCCTCGCCCTGTTTGCGGCATTATTTGCAGCATGCTCCTTCATCCGGATCCGCTGGGGATTCTATCTGTGGATGAACGGCCTTTGCTCCCTGTTTCTGGTGCTGATGCTTTTCGTACTGATTGACCTGCTGCACCTGCGCCTGCGTCTGCTGGAGCTCTTCGGAAGATACTCCATGATCATGTACATGACCCATACGCTGATCTACCATCATTACTTCACCAGGCTTGTCTACGCGCCGAAAAACTGGTTTTTTATCTTCCTGTGGCTGAGCCTTCTGTCCCTTGCCCTGGCAGCCGCGCTGTCCCTGGTGCGGTCTCTCCTTCACTGGGACAGCCTGCGCCTTTGGCATCTGGCAGACGAATAAAGAACAGATCCTTATTACGCGACCTCGCAAACAATCATGCGCAGCTTCCCGTTGGGATCCGGCGGGATCACCTGCATCCACTCATATTCAAACCGGAAGGGTTTCTTGAAGATCCTGTTCAGGGACGTGGTAATGTACTCCTCCAATTCCGGCGCGGTCATGCCTGCGTTTTCATCCCGCACAATCTGCACATGGATCAGGTCCCATGATTTCTGGATGAACCGGATCTGCAGGATATCCGGGCAGTGGGCGATCACCGGAGTCACCTCAAAGAAGCTGGTGACCCTCCCGTCCTCATAGCGGAAATAGTCATTCAGCCTGCCTTCCACCTCGGTAATGAAATGAACGCCCTGCCAGGTCCGCATCACGGCTCTGTCGCCCACCTCATAATTGATCAGCGGAAGGTCCATCTTATACAAGGGCGTGATAACTACCCTGCCCCGCCTTGTCAGCTGCCCGTCATCATCGATGACATTCACCACAAAGGAATCGTTATGAACCGCATAATAGTCTTTTCCGGGAAGACGCAGCATGCAGGCGCCGGTCTCAGCCGTCCCGTAGGAATCAATGATACCCTCTCCCAGCTGCTCAATAAACAGCGCACGGTCATTTTCCGTCACCTTCTCTGAAATCGGATCATAGAATTTCGGGTGGAAAATCTTCTTTCCGGTGCGCTTCGCGTACAATACCAGCCGCATCAGCTCCGTCTTGTTCATATACAGCCAGTCCGGCTCATAGGCATTGATCCGGTCGATGACCTCTTCCTCCGGCGCGTACTGGTCTACAAATTCATGCCGGAACACGCCCAGCTTCTGCGCAAAGGTGTCCCGCCCGCCCGGATTGACATCGTGCATGTTGATCCGGCTCATCGTCTTTCCCGTCAGGGGATTGTAGCCGCAGCACAGCATGACCCGGTACCAGTTCGCCTTCATGTAAGCCTTTTCCCGCGGGGAAAACAGGACTGAGACCGGTTTGCCCGTAGACCCGGAGGTCGTGTCGCAGATCCAGTCCTTGTAGCGCGGCTGGTCCTTCAGGCTTCCCATCCACTCACGCAGTTCATTTTTTGTGAGCACAGGGAGCTTCGTCAGGTCGTCCCCTGTCCGTATATCTTCCGGGCGCACACCGGCGCGGTCAAACCGTTCTTTGTAAAAATCGATCTCATACGCACGCTTCGCCAGCTTCCGGACCCGTGCATTCTGCAGCTCCATCACCCTGGTGAAATTTCTCGGGATCTCGTGAGCCATCCTGGGCAGATCCGTCAGGATATACCCGTTCATCAACTTTTTCTGCATGTTTTCCAGCATAGATTCCCTCTCCATCCGGCATTCCGCATTCCGTTTGTATAACGATCCGGCTCCTCATCTACGTTCTTTCACTGCATTCCAGGCCGCAGCCATATGCTACACCACTTCAATCTCGATATGTCCCAGCGCGCGGTCGAGGGCAGCGGTTGCCTCCTGAAGCGTTCTTCCCTTTGTGATGACATGACCGATCCGGTTCGGCCCGACATGGAACTTCTTCACCTGGTCTCCGACCGTATAGTCAAAGACGACCTCATACAGATTCGGATCATTCCTGGGATTCCTGTTCGCAAGGGCGATGATCTCCCCGTCCCGGTCGCTCATCAGAAGCTTCGAAGCATTGGGAACATGGAGATCCGTCGGGAAATCCGGCTTTTTTCCAAGCGCGACCTCGATAATCTTACGGTAATAATCATATCCATAATAGATAGAAACCAACTCCGCAAGGCAGGTAGCGCCGGAGCGCCCCCCGATCTCAAGCACATAGGTTTTCCCGTCCTGCATGATGAAGTCACAATTACATGCGCAGTTGTCAAGCTTCATCGCCTTCAGCGCCTGCTCCGTTGTCCGGCAGCAGTCTTCCATCTGTTCCTTGGTGAGCGCATATGGGGCGAAATGCCCGGCCGGCACGCCGGTGCTTCCATGGAAGATATAATCTCCGTGGGGAAGGATAAACTGCACCTTTCCGTCCATCACGAAAGCCTGTGCCCCGAATTCCCTTCCGACGATGAATTCCTCCACGATGTAATAATCCTTACGGGTAAATGCCTGGGCATTGCGGATGGCGCCGGGAAGCTGTGACGGGGTATCGACCCTGGTAATCCCACGGCTTCCGGAGGAATCCACAATCTTGACAATCAGCGGATATTCCAGCCCCTCGATCTTCCGGTTCAGATTCTCATTGAAATATACCTTGCGGTATTTTGCCGTACGCACCCCATTGTCCTCATAGCACTTCTTCATGAGGACTTTGTCGCAGGCAAGCCTTGCCGCTTCATAAGAGATGCCGGACAGCCCGAGCGCATCATTCCCCCGCCCGATTGTCATGACGGCTACATCCGTTCCGGCCGTACAGATCCCGTCAATCTCCCGCTCCCGGGCAGCCTCAAGAACCGCCTCAGAATCCACAGTATTGATGTGAAGCACTTCATCCGCGTAGGCAAATCCGGGATAATTGCCGGGAATCGAAACGGCGATGGTATAGATTCCCATCTCCTTTGCAGTCTTAATCAGCGGCACCTGATAGGTTCCCGCTCCCATAATCATCAGTTTTTTCATGACACTGCCTCCTTATCGGTAAACAGCAGTTTCCAGATCCCGGAAGATGCTGTTGTTGATCTGTAAGCTACCGTTTTCTAACTATGTGATTGATTTTTGAGCTGCGCTGTCAGCGCTCCCATGCTCATCCACCTGCCGCACCACAAACTGGGGATTGTTGCTCATCCCAAGGAAGATCCTTCCAATGTATTCCCCGATCAGTCCCATAAAAAGCAGAATCAGTCCTGAGAAGAAGAAAATCGAAACCATCACGCTTGGCCAGCCCAGAGCTGTGACCGGGCGCACGATCTTCCGGATGATCACGCCGATGATCCCGATCAGCCCTGCAATGGAAAACAGATATCCCAGGACAGTTGCAATCCGCAGCGGAACGATGGAAAAACCGATGATGTTCGCCCACAGGCCCACCAGTTTTCGGAAGGTATACCCGCTCTGGCCGACCTCCCGTTTAAAATGCTCCACCGGTACGCAGCTGATGTTGCGTGTCACCCGCAAAAAAACGCCTTGTATGTGCGTATAGGCACTGTGGTACTGTACCGCATAATCCCGGACAAACCTGCGGATCACCCAGAAGGAGCTTGTCTTCATATCCTTCGGCTTTCCGATCAGAACCCGCAGGGACCATTGGTTAAACCGGCTTCCCAGATTGCGTCCGCCGGAATGCTCCTTATGCGGATAATATGCATAGACAATATCATATCCTTTGTCCATCTCGTCCAGGAGCTT
>CAMORF010000097.1 GCA_946623485.1 uncultured Clostridia bacterium | reverse complement strand
GTAATTATTCAGCACCCCCTGCATATTGTCAAAATTCGTGCCGGCAAGCTTGCTTGCCGGACGGATTCTGACAATATGCAGGGGGCGGGCAAGGCGCGGAGCGCCTCTGACCGCCCACAGCGAAGAACGCTTGCGTTCTGAGCGATGGGGGTGCTGAATAGTTACCAATAATCATCTTTTATGGATCTGACTGGTTGATAGGAGGCGTGTATGTCCGTTGAAACCGCATATCAATATCTATATCTGAGTGCTGCCATCATACTGGGCGTCCTTGTGGGCATCGTTCTGATCCGCAGCGTAATCGGGCCGCGGATTACAGACCGGATCCTGTGCATTAATATGATCGGCACACTGGTCATCTGCATGATCTCCATTCTGGCCCTGCGCCAGGGGGAAGGGTACCTGGTAGATATTTCCCTGATCTATACCATGATCAGCTTCCTGACGGTTCTGATCCTTGCTTCCGTCTACATCCGGAAGAAGGATGGGGCTGAAAACGGCGGGAAAAAAGCTGCTCCTTCCCGAAAGGGGACAAAGAGAAAGGAGACACCTAATGGGTGAATGGGTTCAATTCTGGATCGTAGCGGTCCTTCTTCTGTCAGGCGTTTTGTGCTTTGTGCTGGAGGTGATCGGCGTCTTTCGATTCGGGTATGTCCTGAACCGGATGCATGCGTCAGGCATTGGCGACTCCATGGGCTTTTTCCTGGTGATCCTCGCCTTGATGATCGCTTCGGGGTGGAATTTTACGACGCTGAAGCTGCTGCTGCTGATCCTCTTCATGTGGCTGACATCGCCCACAAGCACGCATTTTCTCAGCATGGTGGAAATCAATACGAATCCGTATCTGAGCCGTCATGTGCGCAGGAGGGATGAGACATGACACATAGAGAGATTCTGACCATCCTTCTGCTCGTGATCCTGATTATCTGCGCTGTTTCCGTCAATATCATCACGGATCTCCTGCAGTCCGTGATCACCTTTATGGCCTACAGCTTTGTCATGGCGGTTGTGTGGATCCTGATGGAGAGCCCGGACCTGGGGATCACGGAGGCGGCAGTCGGTGCGGGTGTCAGCGGGATCCTGTTTCTGATGACACTGAAGAAGATCCGCAGGGAGGATGAACATGACCCGGCGGATGAGATGGAAGAGAGAGAGCTTCCGGAGAAAGAACAGAGCAACGAAGGAGAGAAGGCCTGATGAAAGAATTGCTGAGATCCTGGATCGAGGGGGAGACTGATCCGCTGGAGGATCTGCTCGATACTTCAACCAGGGAAGATCAGGACCGGGAAGCGCGCAAGAAAATCTCACAGGAAAAGATTCACCGGCTCGAAAAGGACCCCAAGGTTCAGGAGAGTGTGGAAAGAGTCAGGAAACGCTTCCGGAAGATCTATCTGGCGGTCGCGATCATTTCCTGCATCAGCCTGTCCTGCGTCCTGCTTTATACCATTTCCCTTCTGCCAAGGTACGGTGCTGAGAATCCCCGGGCGACAGAGGTGGTCAGCCGGTATGTGGAAAAAGGCATCGAGGAGACGGGAGCGGTCAACATCGTGTCCGGGATGATCCTGGATTACAGGGCATTTGATACGCTTGGAGAGTCCCATGTGCTGTTCACCGCGCTGATCTGTGTCATGATTCTCCTCAGAATAGACCGGAAAAACCAGCGGACAGGCTATGAGGATTATTATACGATCCGCAGTGACACCTATTATGACCTGTCGAAGGATGCGATCCTGCCGTTGATCGGACGCATACTGCTCCCCTGCATCCTGCTGTATGGAATCTATATTCTGCTGAACGGGCAGAATTCCCCCGGCGGAGGCTTTTCGGGCGGTGCCGTGATCGGTGCCGGGATGATCCTGTTTTCTGCTGCGTTCGGCATGAAAACCGCAGACCGTTTCCTGACCCTGAAGCTGTGCAACATGATCACCTTCGTATCCCTCGCGTTTTACGCTTTTGCGAAGGGGTATGTCTTTTTCATGGGCGCAAACGGGCTGGAAAGCCATATCCCGAAGGGAACTCCCGGCGCAATCCTGTCCGGCGGCATGATCCTTCCTTTGGATATTGCTGTGGGACTTGTTGTAAGCGTCACCATGTTTGGTTTCTACAGCCTGTTTCGGCGTGGAAGCATCGGCATGGATGTGGACTATGAAAGCTTTTCATCGAAACGAAGGAAGAGACCGGGAGGGAAGAAAAAATCATGATCCAGCATCTTCTGAGCAATTATGAGGAAGCGGCCGCAGTGATCCTGTTCGGCATTGGCTTTACGACGCTTCTGTTCCACAGGAACCTGATCAAGAAGCTGATCGGCATGAATATCATGGATACCGGTGTGTTCCTGCTGCTTGCCTCCATGGGCTACATACGGGGCAGGAAGGCTCCCATCGTTGAAAATGGCGTGACGGATCCGGCTGCCTATATCAATCCGGTACCGGCAGGTCTGGTCCTGACCGGAATCGTGGTATCCGTATCCGTAACGGCTGTCATGCTTGCACTTACCGTGCGTCTGTACAAGCGCTACCATACTCTGGATCTTGACGAGATCTATGTGCTGTCAAAGCATGAGAAGGAAGACCGATGAACTTTATATGGAATTTCCCGTTGTTTACCGTGGTGCTGAGCCTGTTCTCAGGACCTTTGTGCATGATGCTGAAGGCAAAGGCGGCGAGGAATTACACAATTGCATATGAATCTGTCCTGACTGCCATGAACGCCTGCGTGCTTGGCTATACATTGAAGACAGGATCCTCCTTCACATACCCGATGGGGGAATTCCCCGCTCCCTGGGGAAATGAGATCCGGGCCGGAAGCCTTGAGGCGCTGATCGCGCTGCTGTTTTCGGTCGTGCTTCTTTGCAGCGTAACGGCAGGATATCATTTTATCCGCAAGGATATGGATGAGAGCAAGATCAACCTGTATTTCAGTGTCCTGAACCTGATGACTGCAGCGCTCATGGCCATGGCGTGGACCAATGACGTGTTTACGGGGTATGTGTTCCTGGAGATCATGACCCTTACCAGCTGCGGGATCCTGATTGTCCGGGAGATCGGAAGGACGACGCTGGCGGCGGTCAGGTATATGATCCTGAATCTGATGGGAAGCGGTCTGTTCCTGATGGGAATCGTCCTTCTGTATGACATATCAGGACATCTGCTGATGATTCCGATGCGGGAGAGCCTGACAGAAATCGTCAGGGACCCTGCTGCGGTTCCTGCCATCTCAATGGCGATCGGCATCATGACGATCGGGATCTCCATCAAGAGCGGCCTGTTCCCGTTTTATTTCTGGATGCCGGATACCTATGGGTGGGCAACGCCGACATCCGGGGCGGTACTGAGCGCGCTGGTGTCCAAATCGTACATCTTCCTGCTCTTCAAGATCTATTACCGTGCCATCGGAATCCATGTGATTGAGAAAACGCCGATCTTTCAGATCCTGTTTGTGCTTGGGATCTGCGGCATGGTAGTCGGCTCCATCAGTGCGATGCACGCCTCTACCGTCAACCGTATGATTGCTTTTTCCTCCGCTGCCCAGATCGGATATATCTATATGGGAATCGGCCTCGGGACAGTGGCAGGGTTTGCGGCGGCAATGTTCCAGATCCTGGCGCATGCGCTTACCAAGAGCCTTCTGTTTCTGACTGCGCCTTACCTGGCCGAGGTTTCAGGGGACAGTCTGAAATTCCATGCTCTCCAGGGAAGCGCAAGGAGGGATCCCCTTGCTGGGACACTATTTTCGGTGGGGGCTTTGTCGATGGTCGGAATCCCTGTTTTTGCAGGATTTTCCGCGAAGCTGATGTTTGGCCAGGCTGCCGTGCTGGGCGGGATCCATTGGAGAATCCTGACGGTGCTTGCGGCCCTCGGAGTCAGTTCCTTGCTGAATGCGCTTTATTTCATACGGACCTTGATCAGGATCTATTCCGATCCTGACCAATCCATGAAGGAACCCGCAAGAAAACGCCCCATCCTGGATAAGAGCCGGATCGGCTTTTTCCTTGCAGGAGAAGTGCTGACGCTGCTGAACGTTTTTCTCGGCCTCTTTTCCTGGATGATCTCCGATGTAATCTATAAGGGGCTGGGAATGTTTTTATAAGATCGTCTCCGCGTCAGGCGGAGACGAATAGGGGTAAATGAAAATGCTGATTGTATGTACCATCCTGTTTCCGGTCATAGCAGGGATTGCGGCCTCTGTCACGCATGCCAGGTCCTATCGGAGCCGGTGCATGAGATATGCGTTGATCTCAGTGGCCAGCTGTGTGCTGGGCGTCCTTACGATTCTGTACGGGGAGAGGATCACACTGCTTACCTTTGCGGAGAATGTGACGCTTACCTTTGCGCTGGATGCGGTCGGAAGGTTCTTCCTGGCGGCTGTGCTGATTCTGTATACATGCGCAGCGTTCTATTCCATGGAATACATGAAGATGGAAGAGGACATTCCACAGTTTTTCGGGTTCTTCTATGTCTCCCTGGGTGCTCTGATTGCGGTCTGTGCCGCGGACAATCTGGCCACGGTGTATCTTGCCTTTGAGATGGCAACCCTGACGACAGTTCCGCTTGTGTTGCATGAGCGTACGAAAGCGGCTGTCTCGGCTGGCCTGAAGTATCTGTTTTATTCCATCGGCGGAGCTTTGATGGGCCTGTTTGGCGTGTTCTTTGTGTACTACTACGGCATGGCCGGAAAGTCCTTTGTCCTGGGAGGTTTTCTGGACAAGGCGGCAGCCGCAGGCCATGAGAAGGTGCTTCTTGCGGCAGTGATGGTTGCGATCATCGGCTTTGGCACGAAGGCAGGTATGTATCCGATGCATGGGTGGCTGCCTACTGCACATCCCATTGCGCCGGCACCGGCATCCGCGCTTTTGTCCGGGATTATCGCGAAGGCAGGCGTGATTGCAGTGATCCGCCTAGTCTATTATTGCGTCGGCGCGGATTTTATCCGCGGGACTTACGTGCAGTATGCCTGGATGATTCTGGCGATGCTTACAATCTTCATGGGCTCCATGATGGCATTTCTTCAGAAGAATATGAAAAAACGGCTGGCGTATTCAACGGTCAGCCAGATCTCTTACATCATGCTGGCACTTTCCCTGCTGTCAGAGGGCGGTGTCAAAGGCGCGCTTTTACATGTGATGAGCCATGCGGCTTCGAAGGGCTGCCTGTTCCTGTGCGCCGGCGTGTTCATTTACAAGCTGGGAAAGCGCGGCGTGGATGAGCTGGCCGGGGTCGGACGTCAGATGCCGGTAGTCATGTGGTGCTTCCTGATCGCATCCCTCTCCCTGGTGGGCATTCCGCCCATGGGCGGCTTCCTCAGTAAATGGGTGATTGCGCTGAATGTTGCGGATGACGGAATGAAGATCCTGAGTGTCCTTCCGGTTGTTGTGCTGTTGATTTCGGCGATGCTGACTGCGGGGTATCTGTTTCCGGTTGCCTTCAGGGCATTTTTCCCGGGAAAGGATGCAGTTGTTTCCGTGGAAAAGGAAGAGCCGAACGCATTGATGACGGTACCCATGATGGTTCTGTGCGGTGTCGCGCTGGTGATGGGGATCTGGGGCCTGCAGATTCTGGAGATGTTTGGGTTCTGAAGAGCAGGCTCTGGTGTGATGGGCCGTCTTGCAGAGATTCTCAAGCCTTTCAGGTTCAGGCAGTGTTTTTTATGCTGCAGGATGAGTGCAGGGATAAGTGTGATAGGCATCGATAGGTAGCGAACATGAGAAATGCAGGAATCATAATCAGCATATTACTTCCGGTCGTGGGAGGGATTTTCCTGTTTGAGAGAAAACAGATGACAGAACGCGGCAGGCGGATCTGTTGTGAACTCATTGCATGCCTGACCACGGTGATTGTCTGGAGCGTGATCGCAGGCGGAACGGTTGACGAGTTTACGGTTTATTCCTTTACCCGGGGATTTGCCATTGCCTTCCGTGCGGACGGTCCGGCCTTGCTTTTTGCGGGCATGGTTTCCGCCATGTGGCCGTTCGTCACGCTGTATGCTTTTGAATACATGGAAAATGCGATTCATAAAAGCAGCTTCTTCGGGTTTTATATCATGACATACGGCGTGACGCTTGGCGTGGCGTTTTCCGGGAATCTTCTGACGATGTATGTCTTCTACGAGATGCTGTCTCTGGTCACGCTTCCGCTTGTAACTCATGAGCAGAACCATGAATCCATGTATGCAGGAAGAATCTACGCAACCTATGTCATCGGCGGCGCGGCGATGGCCTTCCTTCCGGTTGTCGTGATGACGATGTTTACGGAAGGCGGTTTTGTGTGGGGCGGGCATCTGTACAGTGATCTTGGGCTGAACTATGTTCTGATTCTGTGGCTGCTTGGGTTCTTCGGGTTTGGCGTGAAGGCCGCGGTGATTCCCTTCCATATCTGGCTTCCCTCTGCGACGATCGCGCCGACGCCGGTCACGGCCCTGCTGCATGCGGTAGCAGTCGTGAACTCGGGCGTTTACGCGGTAACCCGGCTGACCTGGTATGTGTTCAGCCCGGAGCGGCTCAGCGGAACCTGGGCGCAGATCGTTGCACTGCTGACAGCCTGCGCAACACTTCTGTACGCTGCAGGCAGGGCGCTGAAAGAGCGGCACTTCAAACGGCGGCTGGCTTACTCGACTGTCAGTAACCTGAGTTACATGCTCTTTGGGATTCTCCTGATGACGCCGGCCGGGCTTCAGGCAGGGATGGCGCATATGCTGTTCCATGGAATCATCAAGATGAGCCTGTTTCTGTGTGCAGGCGCATTTATCCATAAGGCGGAGAAGAATTATATCTATGAACTCAACGGGGTGGGGCGGAAGATGCCCCTGACATTCTTTTTCTATACGCTGGGCGCCATGTCCCTGTCCGGCATCCCCCTGTTCGCAGGGTTTGTGTCAAAATGGAACCTTTTAACGGCCGGGGGAGCGGCTCAGACGGCATGGGGATATGTCGGAGATGTAAGCCTGCTCATCGCGTCGTTTCTGTGTTCCATCTATACGCTGACGGTCTCCGTCCGGGCTTTTTTCCCCGGGGTTGGGACGGATCGTTGGAAGGATACAAACCTGTCGGATCCGGGCTGGCGCATGATGCTGCCCATCATCCTGTTTACCGTTGTTGACATTGCAATCGGTGTGTATCCGGGTCCCATCATGGGATTCCTGGCCCGGATTTCGGGAGGAGTGATATAAGATGCTTCCTGTGTTATTGATTTTCCTGCCCTTCGCGGCCGGGATCATGGATTATCTGATTGCCCGAAAGAGCGAGAGAGGAAGAGACCTTTTTGCAGCAGCATTCACCTGGGTGATGCTCCTTCTTTCGGTTTTCCTCGTCGTGCTTACCGTGAAGGAAGGCGGAGCCGCGGGAACCCTTTTTTCCGCCGGCAAGGGCGCAGCCGGCAGCGGGGCAGGCAGGAGCGTATCTCTTCTCAGGATGGAGATTCCCTATGTATTTACCGGCGGGCTGTCGATTCAGGCGGACGGGTTCCGGGCTGCGTACAGTCTTGTTACTTCAGTGATGTGGGCATTTACGACGACATTTTCCCTGGAATACTTTCGGCATGAGCGTGAGCACCTGAGCCGGTATTATCTTTTTGTACTTTTCACGCTGGGCGCGACACAGGGCGTGATGCTTTCCGGGGATCTGCTGACAACATTCCTGTTCTTTGAGATTCTGTCCCTGACCAGCTTTACCTGGGTGATGCATGAGGAAACGCCTGGCGCGCTCAGGGCAGGGTATACGTACCTGTTTATCGCAGTCATCGGCGGCCTGGTTCTGTTCATGGGGCTGGTGCTGCTGCAGCATGCGGCGGGAACGCTGGCTTATTCCGCACTTCACGCGGCTGTGTCAAATGCTTCCGGGCATTCCGGAATGATTCTTGCGGCGGGTGTCTGCATTCTGACCGGTTTTGGATGTAAGGCCGGGATGTTTCCGGTTCATGTCTGGC
>CAMORF010000096.1 GCA_946623485.1 uncultured Clostridia bacterium | reverse complement strand
TGTCCAGCTGAAGCAGGTCCTGGATCGGGAAGATCGCGTACTTCGCGATGGATCCCATCGCGAACCGGATGAAATCAAGAGAAACACCGTTGCCATCACAGTTGCCCATGATGCGGATCCGGTCCTTGACTTCCTCACGCTGATTCTGGTACCAGCCTACGGTTGTGTCATTGTCATGCGTGCCGGTATAGCATACGCAGTTCGGCGTATCGTAGAAATGAGGAATGTATTTGTTGTCATTCATGTTCTCGAATCCGAACTGGAGCACCTTCATCCCCGGGAAATGGAACTGGTCCCGGAGCGCTTCCACGTCTTCCGTGATGATTCCCAGATCTTCCGCGATGATCGGAAGGGTTTTCCCGAATTTCTCCTGCAGCGCAAGGAACAGTTTTTCCCCCGGCCCTTCCTTCCACTCGCCTTCGATGGCCGTTTCCGCGTCGGCAGGAATCGCCCAGTAGTTGACAAATCCGCGGAAATGGTCAATCCGCACATAATCCACCAGCTCAAGCTGACGTTCCAGGCGGCGGATCCACCAGTCATACCCGGTCTTTTCATGGTAGGCCCAGTCATAAAGGGGATTGCCCCACAGCTGGCCGGTGGCAGAGAAATAATCAGGCGGGACTCCGGCGACTTCCAGCGGATAGCCCTTCGGATCGAGCCTGAACAGCTTCTTGTCCGCCCAGACATCGCAGTTATCGATCGCCATGAAGATCGGGATGTCGCCAACAATGGCAACGTTGCGCTGGGCTGCGTACAGGCGAAGCGCCATCCACTGTTCCTGGAACAGGAACTGGGTGAACTGATAGTAGCGGATCTCCTGTCTCAGCTTTTGGGCATACTCCTTCTTCGCGGCAGGCTTTCCTTCACGCAGGTCAGCATCCCAGTCGAGCCAGCAGCGTCCCTGGTAGTGGTCCTTCAAGGCGCTGAAAAGAGCGTAATCATCCAGCCAGTCAGCCTGCCTGCGGCAAAACTCCCGGAAACGGTCAACGATGGAAGGCTCGGAATTCTTTTCTGCGGGGGAGTGGGTCTCGATCTCAAGAAAATGCGCGTACGCTTTTTTCAGCAGGCGCACCTTGAATTCGATGACCGGGCCATAGTCCACCTTCTTTGGATCCCATTCCGGCTCGTCCTCAAAATCCTCGTCATGGAGAAGCCCTTCTTTTTTCAGGTCCTCCGGGCTGATGATATAGATCTGCCCCGCAAACGCAGACAGGCTCTGATAGGGCGAGTCCCCGAAACCGGTGGGTCCCAGCGGAAGCACCTGCCACAGATGCTGCTCCGTCTCTTCCAGGAAATCGATAAAATCCCTGGCACCCTGGCCCAGGTCCCCGATCCCATGGGGAGACGGGAAAGAAGTAGGATGCACCAGGATACCGCTCATCCGGTCCTTCAGTTTCCTGGCAGCGAGCGCCTTCTCCAGCTCCATGCCGGAATTTTTCTGGTTTTGATTCATGTGCTTTACTTCCTTTTTTATAATAGATTTACGGCAGGCAGTGCGCCCCGTGAAACGGCACCCGTCCTCTGCCATGCGTATTGTACCGTACCGGGGCACATTTCGCAACTCAGGTTCGTTTGCTGCGAATTGATGCTGAAGGATTCCGAAAAATCCTGTATAATAAGAAAAACGACATTCTTTTCCAAAAGAGGGGAGATGCAATCATGGCTGAAAACTACACGATCCTGGTCTGCGATGACGAGAAGGAGATTACGGACGCGCTGGAGATCTATCTGACCCAGGAAGGATACAATGTCCTGAAGGCATATGACGGCGCGCAGGCACTGGAGATCCTGGAGAAGGAGGAGGTTCATCTGCTGCTCATCGACCTCATGATGCCGAAGGTAGACGGGCTGACCGCAGTCCTGAAGATCCGCAAAAACATGAAGTCCAGCATCCCGATCATCATCCTGTCAGCCAAGGGGCAGGATACGGATAAGATCATGGGGCTGAACTACGGGGCGGACGATTACATCACGAAGCCATTCAGCCCGCTGGAGATGGTAGCCCGCGTCAAGAGCCAGCTTCGCCGCTATACAAGCCTTGGAACGATGCAGGAGACAGAAGAGGAGAACCAGAATGTCTTCCACAGCGGCGGTCTGGTGATTGATGATGAGCGCAAGGAAGTGACCGTGGACGGGAAAAGCGTCCGCCTGACGCGGATTGAGTATAATATCCTGCTGCTCCTGCTTCGGAACAAGGGAAAGGTATTCTCGATTGATGAGATCTATGAGAAGATCTGGAAGGAGGAAGCTTTCTGCGCGGACAACACGGTTACGGTCCACATCCGCCATATTCGCGAAAAGATAGAGATCGACCCGAAGAATCCCAGGTATCTCAAGGTGATGTGGGGAATCGGATATAAGGTAGAAGATCTGGATCAATGAAACAGGAAAGGTATACTTCCGGGCTGAAGGCTTCCATCATGATCCTTCAGGGGATCTGTGTTGGAGTTATTGTTGCTGCCCTCCTGAGCGCCAATTACTGGCTGGACGGGACATGGCAGCTTTCCCAGCTTGGCCGCTCCTTTGAGGAGTCAGCCATATTTCTGAATGATACAGAGCGTTACATCCGGCGGGAGGTGGACCGCTGCGTCAATGAAGCCCTGTTTACAACGAACGGAGTGACGGACTTAAACAAAGAGATCGATATCCGTCAATATGTATCCGGCGTCAACGATGAGGCAAACAGGAATGAAAACCTGACCTACCGCCTGAGCGACCTGATCAATTATTACCCTCAGATGCAAAAGCTTACAGAGGCAATCGGGCGGGCGCTTTCGGCGCAGGGGAGCGGCCAGTCAAGAGGGGCGGAAGAAACCTGGCAGATGCTTTCGGAGGAATCCTCCGGGCTGGAGGTGATCCTGCCGGTTTCCGGCAAGAAGCTGGCGGACACCGCGCGCGCTTCCCAGACACCATTTGAAACGCTCATCCAATACTATCAGAGCCTGATCGCAGCGTGCGGGGAGATCCATGACAGGTACCTGTCCTATGAGGAAGAGGCCAGGGACGCAGGCGGCGCGGTGCCGGATTATGTGCCGGGCAATATCGGATACTATATAGAGAATACGATGACCAAGCAGTCCTTTACCAATCTTGGCGTCAAGGGCGTCGCGGCCGCGCGGGACGCGATTGCATCCGATCCCGGCCTGAGCTTTTTGTTTGATGGCGTAAGGACCCGGGATGTCATGGTGGCCAACACCGACCTGACCATGAATGAAGAAGCGGCGACAAAGTTCATGGATACCGAGTTTCTGGGACCAAATGAGCGTGTCACCATCGCCGTTAATCTCTCTTACCCTGCAGGAGACGAGCTGAGAAGAGACTATCTGCTGTATCAGAAACGAAAGCCCGTGGTTCTCATGGCGTTATCCTGCGGAGGAGCGGCGCTGTTATTCCTGCTGCTGCTTTTTGCCATGAGCATCCACACGACCGGCAGGGCAGACCGGAATACGGTTCTGCCGCTGAAAGGGTTTGACCTGATTGCGACCGAGATCGCGGCGGGGCTGTGCCTTGTCGCCGCCATGTCCTGGTTCTACGCAGGAAGGATGTTTCTGCGCGGCGATCTTTCGTACGGCAGCAGGATGGGCTGGACCATGACGGTGGTGGTTGTGGAGTATGAGATCGTGCTGGCTTCTTTCCTGAGCCTGATCCGCAGGATCCGGTGCAGGAAGCTGTGGAGCGGCAGCGTTACCTGCCTGGCGATCCGCGTCAGCGCGCAGGTGCTGGAGGCCAGGGCGGCATCCACCAGGATCCTGATCCTCTATCTCATATTCATTTTCCTGAACTTCCTCTTCCTGGGCTATTTCGGGACGGTAGGCGTGGTGAGCGTCGTTGTGCTGGACCTTGCACTTCTGCTGTACCTGCTGAGGGACCGGTTGGGCAAGCTGAGCGTCAGGGCTGGCCTGCGGGAGCTTTCGAAGGGGAAGCTGGACTACCGGATCGACACGGGATCACTGACCGGGGACAGCCTGGAGATGGCGGATGCGGTGAACGAGATGGGGGACGGGCTCCAGGAGGCAGTGGATGCCATGGTGAAGAGCGAGCGCCTGAAGGCAGAGCTGATTACGAATCTGTCCCATGACCTGAAGACTCCGCTGACCTCGATCATCAGCTATGTGGACCTGCTGAAGCGGGAGAATCCTGAAAATGAGCGGGAGCGGGAGTATATCGAGATCCTGGAGCGGAAGTCCCTGCGGCTGAAGAGCCTGATCACGGATCTGATTGATGTGAGCAGGATCAGTTCGGGCAATGTGGAGCTTCACATGGCTGACCTTGACCTGAGGGCGATGGTGCAGATGGCTGCCGGGGAATTTGAAGACCGGTTTGAGCAGGCCATGCTGACACCGCAGATCGAGGCAGACCGGCCATTTCCCATCAGGGCGGACGGCGACATGCTGTGGCGGGTATTGGATAACCTGCTTGGGAATATCGCGAAGTATGCCATGCCGGGGTCGGTTGTCTGGATCCGGATCCGGGAAGAGGCCGGGAGCGCGGTGTGTTCCTTTGAAAATGAATCGAAGGAGCCCCTTCACAAGAGTGCGCAGGAACTGAAGGAGCGCTTTGTGCGGGGAGACGTAAGCCGCAGCTCGGAGGGCAGCGGACTGGGCCTGTCCATTGCGGGCAGCCTGACGGAGCTGATGGGCGGTACGTTTGAGGTCGAGACCTCCCGGGAAACCTTCTGCGCGGTACTGAAGTTCCCGATTCAGGAACCCCAGGGAAACAAATGAACGTTTGGTGAAATCTGGAATAATCTTCTTGCCGAACAGGAATAAAATATTTATGCTATGTTTCTATAGGCATAAAGCAGCTGCCTGGCCCATCGCGTACGATCGGCATTGCATGAATGAACCTGTATACAGCATGCATTTCCGGTGAGGAGCCATACAGCTGGCATGCACGGTGCTCTGATTTCCTACGACTGAGGTGATAAAGAATGAACTGGAGAGATCGGCTGAATCGGTTTATGTACGGACGCTACGGGCAGGACCAGTTTTCAAAGTTCCTGCTTGCCATCTGCCTTGTGCTGCTGGTGGTAAGCTTCTTTGTGCGGATCCCGGGCCTGAGCCTTCTCGTACTTTTGCTGCTTGGATATGTTTATTTCCGGATGCTGTCGAGAAATGTGACTGCCCGGTATGCGGAAAACCAGAAATTCCTGGAGCTGAAGGCGCGTTTTCTGGGGCTGTTCGGGAAAAACAGGTCAGGCGCGCAGCGGCAGGGAGACCACATGATCTTCCGCTGCCCGAAGTGCAGTCAGAAGATCAGGATTCCATGCGGAAAGGGAATGGTTGAGATTACCTGCCCGAAGTGCAGGACAAAATTCCGCAAGAGGACGTAATCATGTTTGGATATGTGACAGTGAACCGTCCGGAGATGAAGGTAAAAGAGCTTGAAGTGTACCGGAGCTATTACTGCGGTTTGTGCCATGCATTGCACAGGCGGTATGGGCGAAAGGGACAGATGGTTCTGTCTTACGACGCGACATTTCTCACGCTGCTTTTGACCGGCGTCTATGAGCCGGAAGAATCGGAAAGAAGAGGGAGGTGCCTCGTCCATCCGGCGATCCTGCACCGGGAGACGGCAAACCGTTACACAGAATATGCGGCGGACATGGATGTCATGCTTGCCTACCTGAAGGCAGTGGATGACTGGAAGGATGAGAAAAAACATTCTGCGAAATTCCTTGCCATGCTTTTGCATCATGATTATTGTACGCTTCGTTCCCGGTATCCGCGGCAGGCAAGGGCGCTGGCGCGCAGCCTGAAGGCGCTGAGCCGCATGGAACAGGAGACCCGGGCGAAGGGGGCAGGCGCGCCGGGGCAGCTTTCTTATGCGGAGCAGATGTCCGGAGTACTGGAAAGGATTGACCGGGCAGCAGGCTATACCGGCAGCTTTTTCGGGGAAATGTGCGCGGCGCATCAGGACCACTGGGAGGCGGACCTGAGAGAAACCGGGTTCTACCTTGGAAAGTTCATCTACCTGATGGACGCTTATGATGACCTGGAAGCGGATGGCAGGAACGGAAGCTTTAATGTCCTCGCGGAGTTGAAGCGCCTGGAAGAGGAGCATTTTGAGCAGGTCCTCAAGGAGATTCTGCTGGACACAGCTGCATGCTGCTGCCGTTCTTTTGAACGCCTCCCGATTCTTAAGAACGTAGAACTTTTGCGCAACATCCTGTACTCAGGAATCTGGGTGCGCTTTCACCAGATCAGATCCGGCGTACCGGACCGGAAGAAACGGCCGGGCTGGTGTGTTGATCCATAATAAAACAGTAACTATTCACTCCGCATTGTCCAAAGCGCAATGCTTTCGCAAAGAAAACATGCCAGAGGGAGATCCATGAGAGACCCGTACAATGTCCTGGGACTGGAAAGGGGCGCGTCCGATGAAGAAGTTAAGAAGGCATACCGGACGCTGAGCAGAAGATACCATCCGGACGCAAATATCAATAATCCGAACAAAGCACAGGCGGAAGAAAAATTCAAGGAAGTCCAGCAGGCGTATGACGCAATCCAGCATGAAAAAGAGGGCGGCGGATACGGCTATGGTTACGGCCCCGGCAGCAGCAGGGGGGCATCGTATTCAGGCGGTTCCTATTCAGAATACGGCCCCTTCGGCGGATTTGGCGGCTTCGGCGGTTTCGGAGGATTTGGGCAGCGCGCCGGCAGTACACATACCCAGAGTGAAGCAGACCTTCACCTGCAGGCAGCGCAAAACTATATCAACAGCCGGCATTTTCAGGAAGCGCTCAATGTCCTTGACCAGATCAGCGACCGGGATGGCAGATGGTATTATCTGAGTGCGGCTGCGCACATGGGGGCAGGGAACAATGTCCAGGCAAAGATGATGGCACAGCGTGCCTGTGAGATGGATCCGGGCAACCAGCAGTACCGTCAGCTTCTTGAACATATATCAAACGGCGGCTCCTGGTATCAGGATATGGGTGCCTCCTATGGTTTCCCAATGGAATCAGGGGTGGATATGTGCCCACGTATGTGCCTTGCAAGCATCGCCTGCAGCATGTGCGGGTGCGGACCTGGTGCCTTTTGCTGTATATGACTCTGATTTGCCTGAATCCGTGTTTATTGGTAGAATAGAACCAGGAGGAATACCATAACCTTGACCTGTGGAATCGGAGAAAAAGACAAGCAAGATGTGCAAGTTATTTTTCGACAGATCCTTAACAGTTACGGTTGAATCGCTACGGGATTTCATGAGAAGGATTCAAAAGAGGAGGTGCGCAGATGGCAGGAAAACAGGTCATTACGATCGGAAGAGAGTTCGGAAGCGGCGGCCATGAGGTTGGACGCAGGCTTGCCGCAGAGCTTGGCCTCAAGCTGTATGACAAGGAACTTCTCAAGATGATGGCGCAGGAAAGCAACATCTGTGAGCAGGTTCTGGAGGATTATGATGAGAAGAATACCGGAAGCCTCCTGTATTCGATCATGATGGATGTGTATCCCTCCATGAATTATGTCGGGAATACGCTGCACCGTCAGATCTACCAGGCTCAGTATGACACCATCCGCAAGATCGGCGAAAAGGGCGGCTGTGTGATCGTCGGGAGAGGCGCGGACTATATCCTGCGGGATCTCCCGAACCTGACCAGTGTCTTTATCCATGCGTCTGAGGAGTTCAGGGCCGGAAGAATCATGGAATATGAGCATGTCAACGAGCAGAAGGCGCGGGATATTATCTCGAAGGCTGACAAGAAGCGGGCATCCTATTATAATTTCCAGACGGAAAAGAAATGGGGAAGTGTTGCTTCCTACAATCTGTCACTTGACGCAAGTGACATCGGGATTGATGGCTGTGTGAGCGTGATCCGCTCCTACCTGGACCTGAAACATCGGAAGTGAATCGATGCAGATCCGGAAGAAGAACCAGCGCGGCGGCCAATCACATCAGAATAACTGCCGACGATAGATGTTTATTGTAGAGGGAACAGGCAATCAAGATGAATGAAAACAATCAGAATAGTGGAAAAGGGAACAATGGCGGCAACCAGAACCGTAATCATTCCTCCATCCTGATCTTCCTGGTAGTGACGCTGG
>CAMORF010000095.1 GCA_946623485.1 uncultured Clostridia bacterium | reverse complement strand
TTAGGCAATCTGCAAATCCTGCTTCTCCATATTACCCGATCACATATTCTGCATCATATCTTATTACCCCTAAGATGCTATCGCTTTGCAACATTCTAATATTCTTTGCAGAGGCACCGGATCTCTTTGCAGATAATATTCTGCAGGAACTCTGAAGCACTTTACAGCGGCATTTCTTTCGGGATCTCAGGATCCTTCACGCCTTTTCAATCCGGCAAGTGTGTTCTCCTGTCTTTTCATCGTAATTCACTCCGACCAGCACAATATGTCCAGAGAAGGGTTGCAGCGCTGCGGTGTAGTGTCTGTCATGAATCTGGGAAATTGCGCCTCCGGCAGTTTTGTTCCATTTAAGTTCAACCACCATTGCAGGGAGGCCGGAATAGGGGACAGGCAGAAAAGCAAGATCTGCAAGCCCTTTTCCAGATGGCATTTCTTCGATCTTGACATACTTGCCGATGGCTGACAGGTAGGCATATTTTATAATCGCGCGCAAGGCCTGCTCATTATTGTAATACTGAGGTGCATACTGCTCTCTTCTGATCTCATCAAGCGCGGCAGCAACCGCTTCTTCGTTTCCGGCAAGCGTGTCTTTCAATAGCTTCCGGGATCTTGCAATCAGGCGGATCCAGTGTTCTCCTACATCATCCTCTTCCAGGAAATTGAGGAATTCTCTTCTGACCTCTTCATTGGGAATATGTACTGTTCCGGTTGGGGCATCCCAAGTCAGGTATCCCAAATGGACCAGGAGGGTGAGGACATCATCCCTGCTCCGGAAGTGTTCCAGGTCGTTCTGGAAGCTGGTTGTGTTGACACTGATCTGCGCGCCGGCAATCAGGTTTGCAACAGTCTCCTGCAGTCCGTCAAAGTACAGTTTGATATAGTCTGTCAGACCCTCGGCAGCAGACGTTTTTCCCCAGAAGGAATGACAAGTTCCTTCTTCCAGCGCATTCATCACGGAATAAGGATTGTAAACGGAGACCAGGCCGGATAATTCATATCCATCATACCAGGATTTCACTTCCCGGAATGCCATTCCATGTTTTTCGCAGAGGGAGATGAGTTCCAGCTCTTTTCGGCTGCCGTTGCAGTCAGCCTCCATGTATTCCAGTTCTTTCTGTACGGCTGACAGAATCATGCGCGGGATGTCCCGGAGAGAAGCACCTTCTCTGCCGGCGGCAGAAACAAAGCCTGAGATATCCAGGTATATCACGTTGAATTGGTTCAGGTATTTCCCGTAATCCTCTGTACGGGCAATGTCGCGGTCATCGAAGAGTGCAGAGGTACGGTTTGTCTCCGCCTGATGCGGAGACAAACCTATGCCTATATGTAACCGGACCTTGATCTGTGAAATCGGAGAAAAAGACAAGCAGGATCATAAGTTATTTCTGAACAGATCCTTATAGCGTATTCCGGATCGACAATCCTGCAATCTTCCCTGAGTCTCCTCAAAGCAGGGGCAGCCCGACGTTGTCATAGACCAACACCTTCCCGTCTATCTTCGTGCATACCTCCACGCCTCCGTCGTGGGACAGGATGACCCCGACCGCACCTTCAACGTCGTAGCAGAAGTTGTAACATGCCCGGTGGCGCATCCCGTTGTCATTAAAGTTCCTTGTCTTATCCTCGGTATTGTCCTGCCGCATGAAGGACATCTTTACGCTCCTCCTGCTCATGGCCGGATGCGTCTCCGCCCCAAAACCGATCAGGTCCAGATCCTTGTTCAGGATCACAGCGCCATCCACCAACGTAAATCCGGCAATCATATTGGCGTAGGTGCCGATATCCCTGTTGGTGTGGGTACCATCTTTCTGCTTGTCCTTCCGCAATGCATGTTCAATATACTCCAAAAGCCCCGGACCTTCCGCTTCCTCCTCATTCATCTCCGTCCGCTCCCCCGGGAAGCAGCTTCGCATCTTATATTTATATGTAGTAAGCTCCTCGCAGGATTCTGCCGAAGGAACAATGAAAAAATGCCCGCCATGACCATTTTTATGAGCACGCCAAAGTACCTGGTAGATAAACTTCAGCCGGTCTTTCTGATGGACATGGGATCCTTCCGCCAGCACTTTTGCGATTGGTGTCGCGGTAAATGTATCCTTCCGCAGGTATATGCATTCCCCGTTGCGGTAGTTTACCAGTGAAGTTTCCCCGAAGCAGCCCTCCAGCGCGCCTGGCCCGTTTACCAGGATATTCGGAATCATTGGCATCCGGATCCCGGACGTAATCTCACGCACCATTATCTTTTCCCAGGTCGTATAGGCAGCGATCTCGCCGACCGCCCGGTAAGGCTTCCGGGTGATATCCAGCATGAGGTAGCTCATGTCCGGATTGATGGCAGGCGCCAGTTTATTCATGTCCTTCGGTGAAAATACAACCGGATTCTCAAACAGGTAAGCATGCGCGTAGAGATAGGCGTCCAACAAGTCCGCATCCGGGCGGATGAAGCATACCCGGAAGCGTGGGTACCTGCCTTCCTCCCGCATGCAGCTCACATCAATCAGGATTTGGCAAACTTCCCTGAGCACCTCAACAGGCGGCAGACACTGATCTTCTTCCGTACAATAGCCGGAACTTTCATAACTGTCATAAAATGCATCTACAAATGCGCTAAGCCGCTTATTGCACATCAGTCCCTCCATACACATTTCCTTGCGAAAGACACCTCAGTTTTTCATGGTTCTTCTCCGCATCAGGCGGAGAAGAACCTATGCTTATTTCTTATTTGCCCGGGAACTTTGTGATACGGCTCCTGCGGGCCTGCCTGGGCTGTTCTTTTTTCTGTTCCTGGTGCTCTATGCCCTCCGGATGGTTTAAGCCCTCGCCGCTCCCTGGAGAGTCCCAGTCCGTCTTGAACGGAAGGACCGTATCAAACGCGTCTTCCGAAGATAGATCTTCCGAAAACAGATCTGTCGGATCCATGCCCATTAATTGCATTGTCATATCGCTGAAGCTCGTATTCAAAGAATGGATCAGGCTATCCGTAATCTCTTCTTCCCCAGCCTCATCGACTTCAATCCCGTGGCCCCGCAGATGACTGATTACGATTGAACCGAGAATTCTTGCCGCAGGGATGAGGGGCATCTCGCGGATCAGCTCCAGCATTGTTTTGTCACTGGAATCCTCGATCATCTTTACCTGGCTTGCGCTTATCATCCCATCCTTGCTCAGGACTTCCCACTGCTCATCGTTCATCTCGTCAAACAGGATATTATCTGCTTCATCGCGTGTCAGGGGAAGGTCACAGCCGGATTCTTCGAACAGCTGCATCTTCACCTCTGCCATCCATTCTTCCGGAGAATCACAGAACTCTTTATTGTCCGTAACCACATATTCAAGATAGGAATCAGGGATCACTCCCTTTGGAAGAAGCTTTTTGATCTGCTCTACCGCTTTGGCTACTTCATTCTTTTTCTTTCTTGCCATCCGAACTTTTTCTCCTTTTCCTGGCTTTGTAATCACGAAGTATTTTGATGCTCTTCTGGATCTGTCTTGATTATACCATAAAGCGGAGTGGTATGGGGTACAACTTGCCTGCGCCGTCCGGTTTGAATGTGTGGGAGCTTGAAGGTGTGACCGCTGAAGGTGTGGTAGCTGAAGATGCGGGCTCCCGAAGACGCGGCTGCTGAAGACGCGGCTGCTGAAGATGCGGCTGTTGAAGACGCAGCTGTCGAAGGTGCTGATTGTCCACATTCGGTTTGCATATTCCGTCACTTTCATGTATGATGACATACGGAAAAAACTCATTACTGATCGAAGAAAGAGTTAAGCAAATATGAATATCTACTATATTGATTACGAAAATGTCTCAAGCCAGGGGCTGAAGGGTGTGGAGGCGCTGACAGAAAATGATGAGGTGAACCTCCTGTACAGCAAGAAAGCAGATAACGTAAAGATTGATATGCTGACCATGCTGATGGCCTCCAAGGCAAAGATTCATTTTCTTCCAGTCCACGTCGGAACGCCAAACGCACTGGATTTCCAGCTTGTCACGCTTTTGTTCCTGAATTACCGCGAGGAGGATCATTGCTTCATCATCAGCAAGGACAGCGGTTATGATTGCTGCATCAAGACTGCGATTGAAAACGGCGCGCCGAATGTTGCCCGCTTCCCGAATATTGAAAGCGCAATAAATGGGATGTCCGCTAAGAAAACGCGTAAGGGAAAGCGTACCATCAAGGAGCCGGAGGATAACAAAGCTGCGGAGATGACTTCCGCGCAAGCTGCTCCTTCTGCAGCCGTCTCCGGGAATGTTCCTGGAAATGCGCCGGCTGCGGCAGCATCTTCTGTAAAGCACGACATTCCCGCTTCTGCCCCGGTTTCTGCATCTGCGGTTGCCGTTCCTGTTGCCTCTGAGGATACCTCCGTACCCGCTTCTGTTTCTCAGGATTCCGGATCTCATGGGCAGGAAGAGCCGGCAAAGAAAAAGCCGTCCAGAAAGAGAGGCCGTAAGAAAGGCTCTGCTCTTGAAAATGAATCCGAGGATGCCGGAAAGCAGTCCCGGAAGGATCTGTCCGGACTGAATCCGCCAGAATCCGGAACAGAGCCGGCGCAAGGTCTTAAGGCAGAGTCAGAAAAGGATTCCCAAAAGCAGCCGGAACCTGGTTCCGAAAAACAGCCAGGGAAAGAATCCGGAAAGCAACCAGGGAAAGAATCCGGAAAACAGCCAGAGAAAGATTTCAGGAAGCAATCGGAGAATGATTCTGAGAAGCAATCGGAGAATGATTCCGGGAAGCAGTTGGAGATTGTCGTAGCCCAAGCAGAGGAAAATCCTGCTCATTCTTCGGACGCCTCGCGGAACACGTCTCAGGCAAAGTCCTCCGATTCGGAAAGCCATCCGGAACATGTTGTCCAGGAGCATGTTCTCCAGCAGCGTTATCTTTCTTCAAAATTTGACCAGCGCAAGAGCGCGGGGACTGCTTCCGGAGCAAAACCGGATGGCGAAAAACCGGTTTCCATTCTGTCCGTGGTCAGGCGGAGGAATGACGTCCAGCTGGATATGCATCAGATTGACCTGATCCGGGAAGCACTCAAAAACTCCGGAAACAAGCAGCAGTTCTACAGCTATTTTGTAAAAAAGCTGGGGCAGAAACAGGGAATTGAGCTTTACCATTCCATCAAGAGTTCTTACACGGATCTTATGAACGCAACACTGCTATAACCATAATCTGCTATAACCCATAATCTGTTCATGCATCAGAACAAGAGGCCGGCATCATACAGATGCCGGCCTCTTGTTCTTCTATCAGGATCTTTCATTCATTCCGGATCCTTCACTCATTCAGGAGCTATCATTTATTAATCGGGACTGTCCCCAAGGAACATTCCCCGGACGAGCGTTTAATGATCAAACTCATCCAGTCCGTACTGCTCGATGACATTTACAATGACGGAAACGTAATTCGGAGCTGTGGCGTAGCCGCCATTTTTGATAATCGTGATCGCCTTTGTGTAGTCTTTGCATCCGACCAGTCCGTCGTATCTCAGACTGCCGTTGCCAAGCTTAGCGCCTGTCAGGTAAGCGGAATGATCCGCGACGCTGGCCGCATAGCTGGGATATTTCCGGAAAGACTGCGTCATCGTCTTATAGGCGCCGTTCAGATATTCCTGGGTATCAACGTCATAAGATTGCCCGTCCCACTCACTCGCCCAGGAGGTAGCGCTCAGGGTCGCCTTCATGCCGAAAAGGTTATTTGCTTCCTTTGCCAGGCTGGAACCGCCAAAACCGCTTTCCACGATCGCCTGTGCCACTGTAACAGAAGCAAGAACACCGGTTGCCTTCATATCAGCCCGGGCAAGCATGCCAAGCTGTTCAATAAAGCTCTGCTGCGCCTGGGAAAGTGATGCCCTCTGATTTTTGCCGGAGCTGCTGTTCTTCGAACCTGCCGCTGCAGTTGTATCACTGCTCTGGCTGCTGGCTGTAATCACGGAACCATCCTCCGCAAACGCATACTGCTTTCCGTCAATCGGAACCGTTACATTCCGGTACGCAGCTCCATAAAGTTCTTCGGTCGCACGGAAATAATACTTTTTTCCACTGACTGTTCTCCAGCCGGTACGGACTCTTCCCACATTCTTCGCGGAACCTCCGGTTGCAAAGAAATACAGGTTTCCTTCCACTTCCTGCAGGCCGGTAAGCTTGGTTCCCGTCTCAGAATAATAGAAAACCTTCCCGTTCACCTTCAGCCAGCCAACTTCCTGGGCGCCGAACTTGCCTGCCAGGTCCTCGGTGCTGAACTGATAATAGGAATTGTCAGCTTTCGCGTACCCACTCTTAAGGGCACCCTTTTTCGCGCCGATTCTCCCGCCGGTCGCGGCAAAATACTTTTCGCCATTCTCAGTAAACCATCCGAGAGACAGGTAGCCTTCCTGGTCAAAATGATACCAACGGCTGCCGATCTTCACAAAGCCTGTTGCAGGCTGTGACGCGTTCACCATATATGTAATCTTACCGTCCGGAAGACTGTGCCATCCCTGCGTGGAGGCGATCTGCGCCTCTGCTGCTGTAAGCGCATATGCCCTGAAAGGAATCATCAGAAAAACAATCGAAAGGAACGCAACAAACAACAGAGTGACAATTCGTTTTCTGTTCACTGAAAAATACATACAGGAATATCCTCATTGCTTACCGTCTCAGAATCCTCGCAAGGCATCCGGCGGACGGGATTCCCCTAAGGCTGTTCGCTGACTGGACAATTCCTGCCTGCCAGACACCCGGGTTCAGATCCATTTTCCTCGTATTCTACAGGAATCATACAGAATTGTAAAGAACTTGTTACAGAAATATTACTCATTCAGCATTTTCGATTAAAATTTGGTTGATTTTATTAAAAACAGGCGTTAAACTACCAGTATCTATCCATCAATCGCTATGGATTTAGTGATTCTATCTCATCCATCCTCTCTGTGGATCCGCATTCGATCCAATCTTCTATCTTCGTAGATTCCGCGTTCGATCCATTCTTCTATCTTCGTGGATCCTGCGTTCCATCCAATCTGCTATCTTCGCAGATCCTGCGTTCCATCCAATCTGCTATCGCTATGGATTCTACATTCATTTCCGGGCTGCTATTGAGAGCCTGCTCCATTGCATACTAAGGATCTGTTACAAAATAACTTGTACATCTTGCTTGTCTTTTCATCCGATAGCACAGCTCAAAAATCAATCACATAGAAAGTTCCCGTCACTCTTCAGCTCTATTTCAATTCTTCTCACAGGAGGTATCCCTATGCGCAAATCGGTTCTGGTCTCTGCTGTCCTGCTTCTGTCTTTTCTCTCTATCTTCCTGCTTCCGCCACGGACCGCTGCCTCGCCTGCCGGAAAAATGATCCTGCCGGATCCTTCCTATGAATGTCCGGGCCAGGATGCTGTTCTTGTGATCGATGTTTCGGGATCCATGAAACAGTCAGACCCGGACTATCTTTGCCGCGAGGCTGCGCTTCGGTTCATCGACGAGTTGAGCCATTCCGGATCATCAACAGCCGGGCTTATCACTTTCTCGGATTCCCTGCAGACTGTCATCCCCCTGACGAAGCTGGATCAGGCAAATGAACAGGAGCATCTCACACAGCAGATCCGTTCTGTGCAGTATACCGCAGGGGATACGGACATCGGCGCAGCGATGGAGAAGGCCATTCAGTTATTGGATGAAGCACCCGATGCCGCTTCCCGGCCCAGGAGCATCTTCCTTCTGACAGATGGGGAGATCGATCTTCCCTGTGCCGCGAATGAGGAAGAAGCCGAAAAACAGTCTCTCACACGTGCCTTAATTGCGGTAGAGGATGCCAGGGAAGATGGAATTGTGATCCACACCATCTCCCTGGATCTTGCGGGAAACATGGATGAAAAGCTGATGAACTACATGGCTGACATGACCGGAGGCATCTCCAGCAAAGCCAGAAGTGCCGCATCCCTGGCCAGTATCTTCCGTACGCTTTCCGCTTTTGCGGCAAAGCAAAGCCAGCGCGCGCAGGAAACGGAAGCGGATCCTCTCCTGGCAGCCGCCATGGCCGGAAAGGAAACCGGAAAGGAAACCGAAGCAGAAACGGAATCAGAAAGCGAAGCAGAGCAGGTTCCCGTGGCCCGCACGATCGGGAGCGTCAAA
>CAMORF010000094.1 GCA_946623485.1 uncultured Clostridia bacterium | reverse complement strand
GGTTTACTGCGAGTGGGCGCCGAATGAGAAAGTGGCAATGGAGGCTGCATTTGGCGCGTCCCTGGCCGGCCGAAGGGCCTTCTGCGCAATGAAGCACGTGGGACTCAATGTTGCCGCGGATCCGCTTTATACGATGTCGTATACCGGGATCAACGCGGGCCTGGTGATCGTCGTTGCCGACGACGCAGGTATGCATTCTTCCCAGAATGAGCAGGATTCCCGCCATCACGCGATCGCGGCGAAGCTGCCGATGCTGGAGCCCTCCGACTCCCAGGAAGCATTGGAATTCGCAAAGCTTGCGTTCGAGATCTCGGAAAAGTTTGACACCCCGGTGCTGCTGAAGATGTGCACGAGGGTGGCGCACTCTCAGTCCGTCACGGAGATATCCGAACGGAGCGTCCCGGTGAAATCATACGAAAAGAACATCGCCAAGTATGTCATGATGCCCGGAAATGCGAAAAAGCGCCATCCCATCGTGGAGGAGCGTACCCGCCTGCTGAAGGAATACGCGGAGCAATCGCCGGTGAACCGGATCCTTTGGGGTTCGGAGGAACTTGGGATCATTACCTCCTCGACCTCCTTCCAGTATGTGACGGAGGTATTCGGAGACCGGGCCTCAATCCTGAAAATCGGCATGGCCAATCCCCTCCCGGATCAGCTGATCCTGGATTTCGCGAAAAAAGTCCGCCGGCTTGCGGTCGTGGAGGAACTGGATCCGATCATGGAAAACCACTGCAGGTCTTTGGGCCTGAAGGTTGAGGGGAAGAATCTTCTGCCTGTCTGCGGGGAATTCTCTCAGAACATGATTGCCAGGGCATTTGGACAGACGGTTCCGGAAGGAATCCGGCTGCAGGAAACGATCCCGCTCCGTCCGCCGGTCATGTGCCCGGGATGTCCCCACAGAGGACTGTTTTATGCCCTGCGGAAGATCGGATGCACGGTTCTCGGGGACATCGGCTGCTATACGCTTGGCGCGGTCGCGCCCCTTGCTTCCATGGAGATGTGCCTGTGCATGGGCGCCTCCGTGTCATCGATCCATGGCTTCAACAAGATGGGAGGCGATGAGGCCCAGAAGAATACGGTGTGCGTGATCGGGGATTCCACCTTCATGCATTCCGGGATGACGGGCCTTGCGAACATTGCCTATAATCAGAGCAATTCCACGGTCATCATTCTGGACAATTCGATCACAGGAATGACCGGGCATCAGCAGAATCCGACGACCGGCTATAATATCAAGGGAGATCCGGCCGGGAAGATTGATCTGGAAGCACTGTGCCGGGCCATGGGATTTGGCAGGGTTGTTGTGGTAGATCCCTACGATATTGCTTCCTGTGAGAAAGCGGTCCGGGAAGAACTCGCTGCCCCGGAGCCTTCGGTCATCATCTCCAGGCGTCCCTGCGCTTTGCTGAAGTATGTCAAGAAGAAAGCGCCGCTCCGTGTCTCCGCGGAGAAATGCAAGGGCTGCACATCCTGCATGAAGATCGGGTGCCCCGCTATCTCGATCCGGAATCACAAGGCGGTCGTTGACGCAACGCTGTGCATCGGCTGCGGTGTCTGCACGCAGATGTGCAGGTTCGGCGCATTTGAAACCGGCATGGAAACGGAAGCCGGTGTAAAGGCAGGAGCAGTTTCTGCTGCGGAAACTCGTGCAGAGGCAGAGACGGTTTCTGCAGCGAAAGCCTATGCAGGAACAGCAGCGGCTGCCACAGCGGGATCCGGCGCTGAGACAGGATCCGGCATCGTGGAAACGGCAGGAAAGGAGGGTATGTGATGGAGACGAAGAATATCATGATCGTCGGCGTCGGCGGACAGGGATCCTTGCTTGCAAGCAAGCTTCTGGGCCATCTTTTCCTGACGGAAGGATATGATGTCAAGGTCAGCGAGGTGCATGGTATGTCCCAGAGGGGCGGAAGCGTCGTGACCTATGTACGTTATGGAGACCGGGTCGCTTCGCCGGTGATTGACGAAGGACAGGCGGATTTTATCGTTTCCTTCGAGCTGCTGGAAAGCGCGAGATGGCTGCCATACCTGAAAAAAGGAGGGCAGATCGTCACCAACACCCAGCAGATCGACCCGATGCCGGTAGTCACCGGGCAGATGGAATACCCGGAGGATCTGGTGTCAAAGATGCGGTCTGCCGGCGCCAGGGTGGACGCGATGGACTGTGTTTCCCTTGCGCAGCAGGCGGGTTCCGTGAAGGCAGTCAACCTGGTGCTTCTGGGGAGACTTTCCCATTATTTTGACTTCCCGGAGGAAGTGTGGCAGGCGGCAATCGAAGCCTGCGTACCGCCCAAATTCCTTGAGATGAACCGGAAAGCGTTCGCCTTGGGCAAGGGTTGAAGATAGGACATAAGGAAGGCGGCGGGCTTTTTTATCCGCCTTTCAGAGGATACATCATAGTGCTTTCTCCCGCGGCCGGCAGCGGCTTGCGTGGGAGAGGGCGGAAAGCTTTACTGGAAATGAAAAGGCAGTTTCATTTCCCACGAAAGGAAACACAATGGAGAGATACTATCAAAAGGAACTGGAGTGTGCCTCACCGGAGAAAATGCGTGAGATTCAGAATGAGAAGCTTCTGAAGCAGGTGAAACATGTATGGGATCATGTGCCGTATTACCGCAAGAAGATGGAAGAAAAGGGCGTGACGCCTGATGACATCCATTCGGTGGATGACCTGCATAAGCTTCCGTTCCTGTCCAAGGCAGACCTGAGGGAGGCATATCCATACGGGCTTCTGGGCAAGCCGCTCAAGGAATGTGTCAGGATCCAGTCAACGTCCGGGACAACCGGGAAGCGGGTCGTCGCGTTCTATACCCAGCATGACATTGACCTCTGGGAGGACTGCTGCGCGCGGGCGATCACAGCCGCCGGCGGCACGGATGAGGATGTCTGCCAGGTCTCCTATGGGTATGGCCTGTTTACAGGCGGCCCCGGACTGAACGGCGGCTCCCACAAGGTAGGGTGCCTTACAATCCCGACCTCGTCCGGCAATACCGACCGCCAGATCATGTTTATCAATGACCTTCACGCGACGATCCTGTGCTGCACGCCATCCTACGCGGCATACCTGGGAGAACGCATGAAGGAGATGGGACTTGGTCCGGATGACATCCCCCTGAAGGCAGGGATTTTCGGCGCGGAGGCATGGTCTGAGGAGATGCGCCAGGATATCCAGAATACAATGGGGATCAAGGCGTACGACATCTATGGGCTGACTGAGCTTTCAGGACCTGGTGTTTCTTTTGAATGCTCCGCGCAGGCAGGTATGCATGTCAATGAAGACCATTTCCTGCCGGAGATCATCGATCCGGATACGGAGGAGGTTCTTCCGCCCGGCAGTGAAGGGGAACTCGTCTTTACGGCACTTGACAAGGAAGCATTTCCGATGATCCGCTACAGGACCCGGGACATCTGCTGCCTGTCACGGGAAAAATGCTCCTGCGGCCGCACTTTGATCAAGATGAAGAAGCCGAAGGGACGCTCTGATGACATGCTGATCATCCGCGGCGTCAACGTATTCCCGTCCCAGATCGAAACAGTGCTGCTGAATCAGGGCTACCCGGCGAATTACCAGATCCTTGTCGGGCGCGTCAACAATACCGACACGCTGGATGTCCTTGTAGAGATGACGCCTGAGATGTTCACGGATAACCTGGGCGAGATCAACAGAAGGCAGAAGGAACTGGTGGACGGCCTGAGAGCCATGCTTGGCATCAAGGCGAATGTGAAGCTGGTTGCGCCCAAGAGCATCGCCCGTTCGGAAGGAAAGGCGGTCCGTGTCATTGATAACAGGAAGATCTGATCAGGCACCTGCATGGGAAGGATGCAGGATTGTGAGAAGCAGATTTGTGAATGCAGATTTTATGAATGCAGGTTTGTGAATGCAGATTTTGTGAATGCAGGTTTATGAGAAGCAGGCTTGTGAATGCAGGTCTGTGAGAATCAAGTCTGTGAGAAGAAGGTCTGCGTGATATAGATCTGTAAGAGTCAGGTTTGTTCATGAAGGCCTGTGATACGGACAGTGAAGCTGTGAAGGAGGAGAAAACCATGGCGATCAAACAGATATCAGTATTTCTGGAGAATAAACCGGGAAAGCTGGATGCGATGACCAAAGCCCTTGCGGATGCGGGGATCACGCTCCGTGCTCTGTCCCTTGCGGAAACCAAGGATTTCGGCATTGTCCGGATGATCGTGGACGATGTATTTGACACGGCAACGGTTCTGAAGGAGCATGATTATATTGCTACCCTGACACCGGTTGTTGCCGTAATGATCCCGGATGAGGTAGGCGGGTTGAACGGTGTGCTTACCGTCCTGACCAAAGCCAGTGTCAACCTGGAATACATGTATGCGACTCTGGCTGGTAAGCAGACAGGCAACGCCTACATGATCCTTCGTGTCGAGCAAGTAAAGAAGGCGGAGGAAGTGCTCCGGGCGGCAGGATACCGCCTGGCGGATGAAGGTGTGATTTAAAAATGCGTAACGTTTCACCGTCTTCAATAACTGCTTGAAAAAGGCTCCTGCTAAAAGCAGGAGCCTTTTCGTTCAGCCGTTCATGGCTTTGTCCAGCCGGCGGTAGCTTTCCCGCAGGCGGTAAAACAGCTCATCGGGGAGCGGATCTTTTTCCCATCTTGTGCCGGTGGGCGTGATCTTGTTGCGCGCGCCGAAGAATACACCATTCAGGAAGCGTGCGCTGTCATTCCATTTTCCGGCGATGACTTCGGGAACCGTCAGCGCGACGGAGGCGACGCCCGGGGCGATATAGGGCTTATACCCGAGGGCGCGCACGGAGATATTGGCTCCGACTGTAAGGTTGGTCAGCTGATCCGTCGCCGCGCTGTCATAGGTGTCAGGCGAGATGCTGTTGACCGCGACCAGGCCTCTTCCGTGGGGACCATATACCCGCCCGGATTGCAGGAAATGGGAGAAGCGGGGGTCACGCGGCGCGCGCTTTGCCGCATAATAGGCACTGCGGGCAAACATGACCCCAAGGCCAAATCCCTGCACCTGCTCCGGGTGGAGAAAATATGCCGCCTCCATGCACAGAAGATCCACCGGGTCAGACACGACACCGAACAGGCCTTTGTAGCCCTCCCGGAGCGCCTGCGCGGCATATGCGGTGATGATGGGCCTGTTTTTCTCAAACTGCGCCATCCGGACGTCCCCCTTTGCCTCTTCTCCGACAGCAGGGATTCCGATGGCGGCGCAGACGAGGAGGACATCACAGTCAAACAGGTTCCTGGGATCAAGAACCTTGATTTCCGGGTAAATGGGTTCGCCGAAAGGAGAGAGGATCTGGCTCAGTTCGATTTCCAGCCTTGCGGCCAGATTCTGGTTCAGATCGTAAATCCCGATCCTGGAGATTACCTCACCGGCAGTGAGGCGGAGCGCAATTGCTGCATTTTGTCCGATATCCCCAAGGCCGATGATGTGGACGGTTTTCTTGTCCCCGGGGTCTTTCATCAGCCAGGGATAGGAGGTCAGGCGGCTTTTTTCATAGGAATAGTCTGATCTGAGGTCTGTGATTTTACGCATGGTGTTCTCCTTCCAGCACAAATTCTCCGTCAAGCAGGTGCTTCAGGCGCCTGAGCTTTTGTATTTCCCGCTCCAACAGAATGGAGGGCGATTCCTGGACGACGGAAGTGTCAAGGATACAGGTATCCGGGTGGCGCGGCTCGGCCAGTACCTCGCCGATGCGCGCCATGGTCAGTTTGCGGCAGTATTTCTTCTGGTATCGTTTTTCCAGCGCCAGGAGAATGTCCCTTGCGTTCTCGAGGCAGATGCCGGACATATTGTAGAAGGCTGCCATGGAAGCACCCTTCATAAAGGAGGGGAACTGGTATGGCAGGATCGAGTTGACCGAAGGCAGGGAGGGGGAGGAGTGGATCTGCTCCTTCACCCGGATGCCATCTCCCCCGATGAACGGGTACAGGTCTGACTCGATCAGCCAGGAACGCATATGCGGCACAAAGTAGACGGATCGGACCGGTTCGCCCGATTGGAGGGCCAGGTCATTGCCCCGCCCGGACCGTACGCCGACGATCAGCCGGTCCAGGATGGTGCCTTCTTTTTTCATGACGTCTTTTACAGCGTTCAGGCGGTACCCTTTGTGAAACAGGTCATCCACCAGGATCACAGGCCGCATGAAGGATTTGATGGTACGGATCTGGACGTCAAGCGGGGCGTACTGCGGGAATTCCCGGATCTCAAATCGCTCCATGTCGATGTCATAGAGCTTCTCGGTGTTCAGGTCCTTGGTCACGCAGTTCGGAACCAGGACGCCCTTCAGGATCTTCCCGAAAGGAACACAGATCTTCTCCCCCAGGGTCTTTGCAGTGTACTGCACGGGAGGGATCGGATTGCTGTCGATGATGAGCCGGATCAGGCGGTGGTTCATTACTTCGGAATCAAGGCACAGAACCAGCTGCCCCGGAAAGAGGCCGGCAATCACATGGCGAAGTCTCCTGTTGCATCTCCAGAGCACCTTCCGGATCATCGGATCTTCCAGGAAGGGATCCTTGATGAAAGATGGTGTATCAAAGAACAGGACTAGGGGATGCCGCATATCAACCATCCAGCATTCGGGCATGTCCGGGATCGGCAGGAAACCGAAGGATTCCAGGAGATCCTTGTCCTGGGATCCATGGAAATGCAGCGCGTAGGAATATCCTTCTTCCTGGCAGATCGCAAGCATCTCGGCGAGAGCGGTGAAACGCTCATCGTGCATGCCGTCGGCTTCTCCCAGAATCTGTGAGATGACGCAGGAACGGCCGCTGATCCGGCCGCGCAGGTCAGCTGCCAGATCGATGTCTTTGCATTCATCCAGGAGCTCGCGTACGGCAAGGTCATGATAGAGGACCGCGCCGCAGATCTTATCCTGGTCACTCTCATTCCTGAGAACGACGCACCGGGTCTGGCCCTGCGGAAGAACAGGAGCACCCTGTGCAGAAACCATATCGTCAGAAAGCTTGTGTGCCGGAAATGTCCCGGCGGGAGACGAGCGGGAAGGAAAACCTTCGTCTGGAACTGCGTGTGCAGGAGTTTCATGGGCCGGAAGCATGCTGGCCGGGAACCGGAGGGCCAGCTCTCTGGCCAGATCCGGCTCCAGATGATCAGATCGGCAAGTATCGATCATACGAACCCGCGCAGCCCGCTTATAGATGGGATCCATGGTGTACAGTCCCAGCTCATAGATGTAGTTTTGTACGACGCTTTCCACGAGGTCCCCAATATCCTTGTTGGCTGAAACATTGCGCCGGATGCGGGTAGAACTCATCGTTTCATAGTATGCCGGCAGCCTGAGCCAGAGTACTTCATTCTGAAGCCGGCTGAAGGCTTCCTCCGAGGGAAGATTCCGTGTCCCGGAACCTTCTGTATTGCGCGCGAAGATGATATGCGGAAATGTATGGATTGAATGCTTTGCCGGCGCAGCGCGGTAGGCGGATGCATGCTCCACTACGTCACTGCCTGCAACGATGTAGACTTCCTCATCCGGGAAGCATGCCCGAAGCCGTTCAAGGTCTTTGGGACAGGCAATATTAACCGGGATCTCGACCGGAAAGAGGAAGACATGGTTCAGATCCGCCACGGACATAGCCATGATTTTGCGCCGGATCTTGTAGGGCTGTGTGCTTTTGGACCAGGAAAACTCATCCACTGCCAGGAAAACATGGAACCCCATCGATGCGATCTCGCGCACGATTGCCTTATGTCCCAGCGAGAAGGGGTCGAAGGTTCCGGGGAAGAAGGCGATCTTAGAACGCTTTTCAAACTGGATCCGTCCGCGCTCCTGCAGGTAGTCAGTCAGGAAGCGGTAGATGTAATTGAGCGATGCCGCATTGTAATACCATAGCATGTTTTCCTGTTCCCATAGAATATAGGTCAGAACTCTGCGCGCCATCGCCGTGAAGAAATCCTTTTTCTGTTCCAGTCCAGGCACACTGGATCCGAACAGTCCCGCGCCGAGGAAGTAGAAGGCCTCCCTGGAAACTTCGGGATCATAATGCACGGTGCCGGAGACCAGAAGCCCTTCCAGGGCGTGACGCTCCGCTTCGTCGATTCTGCCTTCACGTCCGATTCCGTCTTCGATTCCGCTTCGGATTCCGCCTTCGATTCCGCTTCCGATACTGCTTTCGATTCCGCCTTTGGTTTCACCTCCCGGAA
>CAMORF010000093.1 GCA_946623485.1 uncultured Clostridia bacterium | reverse complement strand
GACCTGCCAGGGTGACCGCATTCTCAACATCCGAAGAACCGGACTGGGTAATGATATTCAGATTGAAATCCGGATTCACGTTCTTCTGGTAATCCGCTGCCGCAGCCTCCAGAGCCGGAATATTGAAATTCGCGTCCCATGCATAGACAGAAAGCGTATTCTCGTCCTCAGACGCAACATCAGCCGCCGGGGCATCATCCGCAAACGCCGCCATCGGAACCATAGACACTGCCAGCACACCCGCCGTCAGAAGTGAAATCAGTCTTCTCTTCATTTTAAAACCTCCTTGCAAACACCAGTGATTGAGTTACTTCCGGTTGTTCGTACGACCGAAATTCTATTAGTTATAATATACAGTTCTGAACAAGGATTGTGTTCATAATGATGCAGAAAATGTGCATTTTCGACCGTATTCCGTCATGTTGACGAAGCATTCTGATGACATGCCTCTTTCAAACGCAAAAGACGGTTCCCACGAAAAGGAACCGTCTTCCGAAAAAACCGATGCGGGATTTATCCCTCAGTCTTTGTCACTTCATACAATAGTGCCTGATAATCCCCTCGCACACGCGGGACGATGATGCCTGCTTTCATCAGCGTGCCTCCGTTGAAGCAGCCAAGCGAGCGCGTGGTCTGCGGGCCTATGCTGCTCTCTCCGTTGCGCGCTGCCATCGCGCCGTCGTAATCGCAGGTGACCTCATACATCGCATCCGGATCCAGGCCCTGCATCCGGACACGCACGCCCGGCCGGTTCGGCTGTGCCAACACCTGAACATAGGTCATGTAGGCAAGCGAACGGTCTTTTTTCACGACCATCCAGCAATCATAGGTATGATTCTCCCGGAAGGAGGCGATCCGGTAATAGTCCCCTTCCCGGTTTACCGGGTGGATCTTCCTGAACTGTGCAACCTGGCCGGGGATCTGCGCCTTTTCCTCCGGATCCATATTGCGGATGTCCATTTCATAGCCAAATGTCCCTGCCATCGCTACCTTTGCTCTGGTGTTGAAGGGAACCACCCTGCCGGTCTGCTGGTTCGGAACGACAGAGACGTGGGCGCCCATGGTGGAAACCGGGAATACCAGCGCGGTTCCTTCCTGGATGGATAGCCGCTCGATCGCATCCGTATCGTCGCTGGTCCAGATCTGCGGGCTGTAGAACAGCATGCCGGCATCAAACCGCGCGCCGCCGCTGGAGCAGTTCTCCAGCAAAAGATCCGGAAAGTCCTTCAGCAGCTGTGCCTGCATCCGGTATACGGCAAGCACATATCTGTGCAGGAGCTGGCCCTGGCATGACGGTTCCCGTTCCAAAGATCCCACATCTGTCAGGTAGCGGTTCATGTCCCACTTGACATAAGCAATATTCGCAGAAGAAAGGACTGCCTTGATCTGGCTGTATACGCCGTCCCACACCTCGGGGCGGGTGATATCCAGAACATACTGCTGGCGCAGCGCGCCAGGTTTTCTTCCCTGCAGGCTGAACCTCCAGTCCGGATGCGCCCGGAACAGCTCGGAATCCTCGCAGACCATCTCCGGCTCCACCCACAGGCCGAATTTCAGCCCCATCGCGTTGACTTCATCCACCAGGCGCTTCAGGCCGCCCTCCAGCTTGTGTTCATCCACAAACCAGTCTCCCAGGGAGGAAGTATCGTCATCCCGGTGCCCGAACCAGCCGTCGTCCATGACAAGCATATCGATCCCTGCTTCCTTCGCGGACCTGGCGAAGCCGATCAGGACATCGGTATTGAAGTTCATCATCGTCGCTTCCCAGTTATTCACCAGGACAGGCCGATCCTGGGTGAGCCAACGTTTCTCGATAAGATGATTCCGGTACAGGTCGTGATAGGTACGGGTCATTTTCCCCAGCCCCTCATCCGAATAGACCAAAGCCGCCTCCGGGGACTGGAATGATTCTCCCGGCGCAAGTGGCCAGGCGAAATACTCCGGATGGATTCCGATCACGCAGCGAAGCTGGCCGATCTGGTCGATCTGTGCTTTTGCCAGGAAATTCCCGGAGTAAATCAGGCTCATGCCCCAGACATCGCCGGTAGTCTGGGTAGTACCCTCTGAAAGAACCGCCAGGAACGGGGAATCTTCAGCGCTCGATACACCGCGCAAGGATTCCGCGCTTACCGACCCGGTCTCCAGCCTCTGCCGCGTGATCGTACGCTCCCTTCCCCAGGAGCCATGCAGCGTCAGCACCTCGGCGGAATCCGGATCCGCGTTCAGCTGGCCGGAGAGCACTCTCGTCAGGGTACAGGGACCCTCTCCCCGGTTCACTACTCTGACGCTTTTCACAATCACGTCAAGATCCTTGTATACGGTATAAAGCAGGTGGACATCCAGTCCCAGCACGTCATCCGCCATCAGAAGATCCAGGGTATCGCAGCAATCCTCGCACCCTCTTGTATGCGGGAGTCCCTCCGGCACAACCTTCCCGGCGATCACACTGTGGGAACGATACGTCAGCTCCACGCCCCTCTGCCCATGGGCATTCTCGGCGCCAAGGCAGCTCTCGCGGTAATCACCTGTTCCATAGAAGGAGTACTCGAACGGGAACCCCTGCATGAAACGCACCTTGTCACGCTCATTTACCTTCGGGGAAAATGGAAATTCGTTCAGCCGGAATGCGTTCTCCATCCCTGTTGTATCGTCCAGCTTCGGGCCATAATAAAGGTGCCCCAGCCATTCCCCGTCCGCCAGTGCCATCACATAGCTTGTATTCGGAGTCATCAGGTGGAACAACTGCTGCTCCTGCACATATTTAATCATGAACATCCTCCTCTTTTATCTCATCCTCCCCGATGTCAAGATCGGGGAGATAACGTTCAAAATCCTTTAACAAAAGCTTCGAGCAGATCATGGCAATTCCGGAAAAACCGAAGGTGGCCCATAGAAATGCATACAGCGGCATTCTTGTCACATCCATATAGGTCCAGATCATCGGTCCTGCGTTCAGTGCCAGGATGAGCACCGCGCGCAGTGGATTCTTCGCGGCAAAGTAGAGTCCATTGCGGATAAGTCCTTTCAGGGTATCCGAAAATGCTGCCATCACCGGGATCACATGAAACAGAACCATCAGCAGGAACCCGGAAAGCAGGTAGACCGGCCAACGGAAATAGCGCATCGCGGTCTGCGTGCGGGAGACAAACATGATGTCCAGTACCAGGATCGCCGCGATTGCAAGAACCGCAAGAAATCCCAGGAATGCCTGTTTGAAATTCAGGCGGAAGCTTCTCCAGAATTCAACAAAGGGGTTCAGGGAGTTGTCCACGCGAAGGGTCTTCAGGCACACATAATACATCGCGACCCATGCCGGCCCCGCTGTCACCACAGGCAGGCTGAACAAGACAAATAACAGGTTTGCCCCGAACAGGATCCACAGCCTGGAGGTGATCCGTCCAAGCAGACTTTCTTCACTCAGGATACCCCATATTTTTTCTTTCAATGTAACTTTCTCCCTCTGATTACTATTTCTATATCTGTCTGAATTGCTGTTCCGCCTGCAAGGACGGCCTGTCCTGTCAGGAATCCGTCTTCTGCTCCGTCTCGGCTTTCAGAATCTCCGGCGCCACGGGTCCGCTCCGTCCTTCCAGGATCCAGTCGAGGAATCTGGCTGCAGCGTCTATGTTCCTGCTGTAGGAACCAATCGCGTACACACAGCTTTTCTCATAGATCTGATATTCCGTCATCAGAATGCTGTCGCTGACATCGATGCCGATGGGGACAGGTTCTGTGCTGTATTCTGTATCATACGGAATGCTGTAGACGAGTCGGTCCTTGTACCGCTCATAGATCTCCCTGCAGGGCTCCGAGGACAGGTCTATCAGCCGACCGCTTTTTCCAAGGGCTTCCATCTCCTCCCGCCGCATGGTGACAGCATCCATCTGTCCCGTTTCTATCATCGCGACAAAGGTTTCATAGTAAGGGTTATTCATCCCGGATGGCGTCGTAGGATCAAAATACAGCTGGTCTTCGAACAGTACATTTTTCTGCGTGGTGTCATACCCGGTGTATTCCACATAATCTTTCCACAGCTTAGACCCGTTCCCGACCCGTGTCATCGCGTTGGGAAAGACCACCCCGATCCAGTTCTCCCGGATCGCTGTCGTGCTGCGCCAGAGAAACCATGATCCGAATATCACCGCGAATCCGATCCCGATGATCCAAAGCCAGTAATAATCCCAGATATACTGAATCCGTTGCTTCATCGGAAGGGACGCGATCTTTGCAAGCTCCTCCCTGCGTTTTTCCGCATTCCTGCTCTTTCCCGCATTCCTGCTGCTTCCTGCATTCCTGCTATTCCCTGCATTCCTGCTGCTTCCTGCATTCCTGCTCTTTCCAGGTTTTCTGCCATTTCCTGAATTCATGCTTTTTCCTGCCATCCCTATCCTTCAAGAATGTCCGAAAAAAGGCCGGAACAAAAACTGTTCCGGCCCCCTATTTCAAGTCTTTCCTATGTACTCATTCCAGCATATACCGCAGCATCAAAGCTTTCCGCCGGAAGTCGCAATGCCTTCTACGAACTGCTTCTGGAAGATCACATAGATGATGACCATCGGCAATACCGCAAGGGTCGCAGCTGCCATCATGGCAGGATAGTCCGAACCATACTGGCCCTGCATCTTGGCCAGGCCTGCGGATAGTGTCGTGGTGTCCGCGTTCGTGCAGACAATCATCGGCCACATCAGATCCTTGAACGCGAAAACCGCGGTGAAGATTCCGAGGGATACCATCGAGCTCTTCGTCAGCGGCATCAGGATCCGCAGGAATCTCTGGAAAACGTTACAGCCGTCAATCGACGCCGCTTCTTCAAGCTCCTTCGGAAGGCCTTCATAACCGATCTTCAGGAGATAGGTTCCAAACGCTGTGACAAGGCCGGGGAATACAAGGCCGAATGTCGTATTCAGCATTCCAAGCTTGGAAACCATCAAAAACTGCGGAATGACGAAGATCTGTCCCGGAACCATCATCTGGACAAGGACCAGGGCGAATAGAATCCTCTTCCCGCGGAATTTCAGTCTTCCGAAAGCATACCCTGCCATCGTGGCAGTCAGGACCGCGCACAGCACGCGGAAGAAAATCATCAGCAGCGTGTTCTTATACAGAATGATAAAATTATAGCTCTTCCAAACCGTTCCGAAGTTTTCCCAGTGCCATCCATTGTGCGGGAAAATATAGAACGGATTGACGGAAATTGCTTCCTGGTTTGTCTTCAGCGCCGTCAGGATCATCCACGCAAACGGGACGATCATGATGAATGACATGATGATCAGGAAGATGTGTTTGCAAGCACGGCGGATCTTGTCTTTTGTCTGAGCACTTTCAATCATAGACTTGTCCTCTCCTTCCCGATCAGTTATGGTATACGAGTTTCTTCTCTGCCTGCTGAAGGATGACCGTCAGGATCATGATGAAGATCAGCAGGAAGACAACCAGCGTTGCGCCGTAGCCCTTGTTGCCGTTGGTAAATGCGTACTGATAGAACAGGTAAACAACGGACTGTACGTTTTTCAGAGCCACGTTTGTCTTATCCATGACCATGAACATCAGGTCAAACACCGTCAGGGCCCCGATAATCCTGGTCTGGACGATAAAGAACGTTGTCGGACTCAGCAGCGGGACGGTAATGGACAGGAACTGCCGGAATTCGCTCGCCCCGTCGATCCTGGCTGCCTCGTAGAAGTCACCCGGGATATCCTGAAGGCCGCCGATGAACAGCACCATGTTATAACCGATGATCGACCATACGCCGATCACACCGACAGAGATCCATGCAATCTTCGGGTCAGAGATCCATGCGATCTTGGATCCAAAGATATTATTCAGAAGACCAAACTGAGTGTTGTACATCCATTTCCAGACCATGGCAACCGCAGCCGGAGCGCAGACCATCGGCAGGAAGAAGATCGTACGGTAAACAGAACGGCCGACACACTTCTTATTCAGAAGAACTGCAAGAATGAGTGCAATGATAATTCCGAACGGAACCTCGATCAACGCGTACTTGATCGTGTTCCAGAAGGACTGCCAGGTTTCAGCGGCAACCGCGACAGACTGATAATTGGCAAGGCCGATAAAGATATTGCCCTTTCCAAAATCTCCCGTCTTGCAAAAAGACTGGTAGATCGTCTGGAAAATCGGATAGAAGTTGAGCACGATCAGGCCGATCATCGTTGGCGCGACAAACAGCCATGCCCAGCGCTCCTCCGATTTCTCCTTCGGAGACATCCTCTTTTTATTCACGCTCTTACTCCCTTCTGCCAGCAACGGCTTCAATGCACAGCGCCCTCTTCCGGCTGCATTGCCATCCGAGAGCGCTGCATAAAATCCTTATATCACTTCATCACGAAGCATACCATGTACATTACTCAGCCGCGATTGCATTCTCGATGATTGTCTGGCAGTTATCGCAAGCCGTTGCCATCGTATCCGGGTTGGTCGGATCAAGCCATGCATCCAGCATGCCGCCCTGCTGCTGCAGCGCATCTTCCCAGACGGTGGTGTTCCTGGTGTACGGACGGAAGTACAGGCTGCCCTCTTCTTCGATCTTCGTAAACGCGGAAACATCCATTCCCTCAAACGCATTCGCGAACTCTTCGGAAATGCCCTTCATGCCGGCCATGGTGACGCCAAGCTCAGCCTGCTTCTTCTGCTGCGGCTCCTGGCAGAACCAACTGATCAGGTCATAAGCTGCCTGGGGATCCTTGACCTCGGACTTCGCAGCCCAGCCAAGTCCGTTGTAGCAGGACCATCTCTCGCCTTCATCGCAGGAGCCGTTACCGTTCACATCAGCGTACGGAAGCATCGCCCAATAGTAATCCTCGTGATTCTCAGCGGTGTAGAAGCTGTTGATCATCCAGGATCCCTGTGTGATCATTCCAACCATACCGGACTGGAACAGGGAATCGGTACCGGTCTCGGCAACCGTTGCCTGCGGAGCCGCATACTCAAGGATCTGACGCATCATCTCCATGCCGGCTTTCGCTTCATCGCTTCCGATCGCGGTAGACTTGTGATCCTCACCGACTACATTTCCGCCGTAATCATAGATCAGGTTATACCAGCCGTCCTGGTTGTTGGAAGTGTTGACAGCATAGCCGTAAACCGCGCCTTCGCTCGCTTCCGTGATGGCCTTCGCCGCATCGCGGACATCCTCCCAGGTCCAGTCATCGGTCGGGTACTCTACACCGTATTCATCGAAGATTGCCTTATTGTAAAGGAGTGCGATCGTGTCATGATCCTTCGGAAGGGCATAGACGGAACCGTTGTCATCGCGGGTATAAAGATCCGTGACACCCTCATAATAATTGGCCAGGTCAATCTTGTCATCCGCTGCGATGTAGTCATCCAGGTTCAGCAGAATGTCGTTCTCCATGTACATCTGCGCAACGTTGGAATGCATCCAGAAGACATCCGGCATGCCGGACTGATCAGAGGCGCCGGCCTCAAGGAGCGTCCAGTAGTTATCCCAGTCAACGACATCAATCTGAACTTTGACGCCGGACTCCGCAGTCCATTCATCTGCGATTTCCTGAATACCAGCAAGCTGGTTGTTGTCCCAGATCGCGACCTTCAGCTCATCCACTTCATATGCGGCTGCGCTGAAGCTCATGCCTGCCGTCAGGCTCATCACCATAGATGCCGCGGCGATCATCGCTGTTCCTCTTCTCATAATCCTTCCTCCTTGATTTAATACAGATCAATGAGATACCTGTGCCCACCTGCATTCCTCGTTTCAGGATGAGCTGCATTTCTTCTATAGTTTAACTCCTATCCTGACCTCAAAAAATGGACGTATGTTTGAACAAATTGTCAAAATGTCTTTTTTGCCAAATCACCGAAAACAAGGATAGAATAAAAATAAAACCCGCTTTATCATCACGCAGGTTTTATAATACCAATACCATATTTGCATACATACAACAGGGATAATGTCAGAAATGTTTTTTCGTCTTTCGTCATAATGAACGAAGCAAATCCGACTTTTCCCAGGCACTTTTCGTCAGTTTTCTGTCTGACGGTTGCGTTTCCAAGGCCTGGCGTCATATTGCTGTGTTGTCATTTTCATCCTCTCGCGGCTGTCCTTCCTGTATTTTCCGGGAGGCATGCCGAACATCTTCCGGAACGCCTTCGAAAAGGTCACCGGATCCTGATACCCGCAATTTCCCGAGATCTTATCA
>CAMORF010000092.1 GCA_946623485.1 uncultured Clostridia bacterium | reverse complement strand
GGAATCCAGGGCGCATGGGATCAACTGGAACTTCGCGCCGATGATTGACGTGGCACATGATGCCCGTTGGGGACGTGTCTCTGAGGGTCCGGGTGAGGACGTATACCTGGGCAGCCGGTTCGCGCGGGCGAAGATCCGCGGCCTGCAGGGGGATACTTCCTCTCATGAGAATTATGTCGCGGCCTGCACCAAGCATTATGTCGGCTACGGGGCATGTGAGGGCGGCCGGGATTACAATACGGTATCCATGGCGCCCCACCAGCTGTTCAACACCTACCTTCCTACCTTCCGGGCGGCAATGGAGGAAGGCGCGGCCACTGCCATGGCAGCGTTCAACGACCTCAACGGCGTCCCCTGCACCGTGAACCGTTATCTGCTGCGGGAGATCCTGAAGGATTCCTTTGGTCTGGAAGGCTTTGTCGTCAGTGACGCGAACGCGATCAAGGAATGCGTGATCCATGGGATCGCAGTGGACGACGAGGATGCCGGCGTGCAGGCAGCCAATGCCGGGATGGATATGGACATGGGGACGCACATTTACAAGGACCACCTGAAAAAAGCGGTGGAGGACGGGCGCGTTTCCATGGAGGTGATTGATGAGGCGGTACGAAGAATCCTCAGTGTGAAGGTCTGGCTTGGACTTTTTGAGAACCCCTATGTCCCGGAGGATGTGATAGAAGCCTACGAGAAGGGGATCCCAAAGCAGCATGCCGGCCTGGCCAGGAGGGCAGCACAGGAATCGATCGTGCTTCTCAAAAATGAAGGCGGGATCCTGCCCCTTGATGCGTCAAAGAAGATCAGCCTGGTGGGGACGCTGGCGGACAGCGCGGATGAGGTGACAGGCGCCTGGGCGATGGGCTGGAAGAAGGAGGATTGCGTCACGATCCTGGAAGGCCTGAAGAACAGCGGGATGGAGGTTGCGTACTATCCTTGCGGCGGGCCGGACGGCAGCCTGGATGAGGAAGAACTGAAGGCTGCCGCGAAAGACGGTGACGTGATCCTTGCAATTGTCGGGGAGACGACAGCGATGTCGGGAGAGGCATCCTCCCGGGCAGACATTACCCTTCCGGGACGTCAGAGGGAGATGCTGGAGAAGCTCCTTGCCTCCGGCAAGCCGGTTGTGACTGTCCTGATGAACGGCAGGCCGCTGGCCCTGGGCTGGGAAGCGGAACATCTCCCGGTCCTGGTAGAAGCATGGCATCTCGGCATCCAGATGGGAAATGCGCTTGCGGATGTCCTGACCGGCGTTGTGAGTCCTTCCGCGAAGCTTTCCGCTTCGTTCCCGGCAGTCAACGGGACATGCCCGGTTTATTACAGCCATCCGTCCACAGGCCGGCCTGCGGGAAAAAGCAAATTCACATCGAAATATCTCGATGCCCCGTGGGACGCGCTGTTCCCGTTCGGCTACGGCCTCAGCTATACAACGTATGAATACAGCAGCCTGAAAGCGGAAGAGCGGGATGACTGCCTGGAGATCAGCGTTAAGGTTCGAAATACCGGCAGCCGCGACGGCGTGGAGGTAGTACAGCTATACATGCGTGATGTCGCGGCAAGTCTTGTCAGACCCGTGAAGGAGCTGAAAGGGTATCAGAGGGTATCCCTTGCGGCCGGAGAGGAAAAGGAAGTTCATTTCACATTAGATAAGAAAAACATGGGCTTCTACGACAATGACGGCATCTACCGGATGGAAGACGGAGAATTCCGGATCTATGCGGGCGGCAATTCCCGGGATGTTCTTTCAGAGACCGTCAGTGTTTCCTTTTCCTGATTATGTAACAGATCCTAAGGATCTGTTCTTTGAATAACTGCTCATCTTTCTTGCCTTTTTTACGATTCTGCAGGGCAGGTCCTCACATAGCCTGCTATGTGCCATCATCCTGCCCCGCAGTCTCGAAGAACAATTCTGCGAAATCCTGAGCAGCTATTATTGAGCAGCTCGTAACTGATTGACAAACAAGGAGGACAGCAGCATGAAACATGTATTAACCAACCCCATTATCCCGGGCTTTTATCCGGATCCATCCATCTGCAGGGTAGGGGATGATTTTTATCTCGTATGCTCCAGCTTTGAGCTGTGCCCGGGGATTCCGCTTTTCCACAGCAAGGACCTGGCCAACTGGGAGCAGGTATGCTATGTCATGACACCTGAGAACGGGTTTCATGTTGAGAAGAATTCCGGCGTCGGCGGCGTGATGGCACCGACGATCCGGTATCATAAAGGAACATTTTATATCATCAACTGTAACTTCGCGGACAAAGGAAACTTTATCGTGACCGCGAAGGATCCGGCGGGTCCCTGGTCACAGCCCCACTGGCTGACGGACGTTCCGGGAATCGACGCTTCCTTCTTCTTCGACCATCATGACAGGTGCTACATCATGGGAACCGGCAATGTCTGGCCTGACGGGAAAGGCGGCATGCGGCAGGGAATCTGGGCAGCGGAGTATGACATTGAAAAGTTTTGCCTCGTGGGAGAGCCTGTCGCGCTGTGGGGCGGTGCCATGGCAGGCGTCGCGTCTCCGGAAGCACCGCACATTTACCATATCGGGGATTGGTATTACCTTCTGATTGCGGAGGGCGGCACGGAACAGTATCATTCCGCGACCATTGCCCGCAGCCGCAGCGTCCTGGGGCCTTATGAGGGATTCCGGGGCAATCCGGTCCTGACAGTGCGCCATATGGGCAAGCGTGCCCTGATCCAGAACGCGGGGCACGCGGATCTGGTGGACCTTCCGGACGGAAGCTGGTACGCGGTGTTTCTTGCTTCCCGCCTGATCGGGGCAGCCAGCAAGAACCTGGGCCGCGAAACCTATATCGTTCCAGTCGTCTGGGAAGAAGAGTGGCCTCTCTTTTCCCCTGAGACCGGCAAGGTGGAGTGGGAATATCCTGCCCCGGAGAGCCTGCCATGGACTGCATATGACAGCGCGCCGGGGATGGATGATTTTGCAGACGGGGAATTCGGCCTGCAGTGGAGTTTCTGGGGGAAGCCGGTCAGGCCGTTCTGGTCGTTCACGCACCCGGGAATCTCGATTGCCTGCCTTCCCCAGAAGCTGGCTGAGCCGCTTCAGCCCATGTCAATGGATGCCAAGGAGCATTCAGACAGGAACTACGCGGCATTCCTTGCGCGCCGCAGGCGTCAGCCCCATTGCAGGTTCCGGGCAGCGATGCAGTTTGTCCCGGAGGAAAATGAAAGCGCGGGCATCGCGATCGTCCAGGCGATGAACCATCAGATGCACCTGGAGATTGCAAATGACGGCGGGAAGCGTGTCGTGCAGCTTTCGCTGTATACTTCTGAATTCGAGGTGCCGCCTTACCTGCCGGGCTTTACCAGCGTCACAAACCGCAAGGTGCTTGCGTCCAGGGAATGGGACGGCGGGGAGGTTGTGCTTGAGATGGAGCTGGAGCAGAACGCGTACCGCTTCTCCTTCGGACCCGATGAGGCCAATCTGACGCTGCTGTGCGAGGCGGACGGATTGCTCATCAACCCGGAGAAGGTAGGGTGCATGACCGGAGAGGTTCTCGGTATCTTCGCAACCTCGAATGGAGGCGAGAGCGGAAACCAGGCCCATTTTGCGTGGACTGATTACCAGGATCTGTAAGATCGGAGCTGTCATATATCATAACAGTGGGGGCAAAAAGGTGCTTTTGCCCCCACATTATTTATGTTTCGCCCCGGAATATCGTTGTGTGCGCAAAATGTGCAATAAATATAATTCATCTGTTGCAAAATAAACCGCCCTGCTTTTTCGAAATGCAAGAGATGAAATGGATTGTGACGGCTCATTGCTATCCGGATTTGCAATGATCGGAGATAATTAGACAAGTGAATGCGGATCGTTATTCTGCAAGCCAAGGGATAATGAACGCAAAAAAGTGTGTATGTACTGCTGTTGTGTTTTCCAGAAGGGAGGAATCTTGTAAATGGCTGCAAATGCAAATGCTGTCGGGAAGGAAAAAGCCAGCCCGAAGCTCCTGGTGGGATACGGCCTCGGCGAGGTCGGATGTCAGATGAGCTGGTACATGATCAACAACTATCTGAATATCTTCTACACAGATGTTGTCGGTCTGACGGGAGCCGCGATCTCTACTATCGTACTGATCGCAAGAATCTGGGATGCGATCAATGACCCGATGATGGGACAGATCGCCGATAAGACAAGGACAAGATGGGGAAAATTCCGCCCCTACCTGATGTTCGCGCCGCCTGTTTTGGCAATATTCAATATCCTGACATTTACCGTATTCCCGGTGCAGGGTGTGATGAAGGCAGTGCTTTGCGGTGTCTGTTATATCGGTGCCGGTATGGCATATACGGCTTGCTCCATCGCATATCAGGCTCTGCTGAATGTGATTGCTGTTGATTCCAGAGTACGCCAGCTGCTTGCTACCGCGCGCAGTACCGGCGCTTCTATTATCGGCATTATCCTGTCGATGGTTGCCATGCCGCTGATCCTCCGTTTCAGCTCTGCTGTGAACGCAGAAGGCCAGCCGATGGCAGACGGACACGGTTATTTTGTTGCAACCGTGATCTTCTCCCTGGTACTGATCCCGATCTTCTGGATCTGCGCAATGATCTGTAAGGAAACCTATACCGATCACCTGCATGGAAGCGCGCCTGCGCAGAAGACCACCTTCCTTGGAAACATGAGGGATCTGGTTAAGAATGACCAGCTTCTGGTTGTTGTCATCGCAACGGTCATCGGAACCATCTGCGTTACCGGCCGTTACGGAATCCTTGTTTATCACGTCATCTATGTTGTCGGCGGCCCGCAGTACATCGCGACCATGTTTACCGCGATGACGGTCGGACAGCTCGTCGGAACCCTTACCGTACCGTGGGGCACCAAGGTATTTGGCAAGAAGAACTACATGATCATCATGAACCTGGTCATGGCCGGTGGATTTGTCGCACTGTTCCTCAACCCGACCAGCAACCCGGTATTCCTGATTGGCGCCTCCTTCATCGGCTCTCTTGGATTCGGCGCTCCGGCAATCTGCTACGGTATGGTCGGCGATTCTCTGGAGTACGGCGACTGGAAGCTTGGAAAGCGCCAGGAAGGCCTTGCGGCTTCCATGCTGAGCTTCGGCGTGAAGCTTGCGACCGCGATCTGCGCGCCGGTCATCCTGCTCCTGGAAGCAGTCGGGTATGTCCCGAATGTTGAGCAGACAGCTTCCGCGAAGATGGGAATCAACTTCATGGTCAACATGCTGCCCGCAATCCTTGCACTCGTTTCCTGCATCCCGCTGATCTGGTACAAGCTTTCCGATAAGCGTGTCGCTGAGATCCGTGAAGACCTGGAAGCAGGCAAGCATAAATGGGATAAATAATGACATTGCTTCAGCGTTCCGAAGATGATTGCGCAAGCCGTGCCGCGGCGTCTGTGAGACTTAGGCAAGGGCAGCAGAATCATTTCCCGGGACGCTGAATGGATAAGGGGCTGTCACAAGAGGAATGATGCATGGATGGAATTGTGGCAGCTTCCAGGGATTACAAACGTGTCAGGTTTTATTGTTTGAGTAGAATTCTAAGAATCGAGTCAGATTCTGAGGATCGAGTCAGATTCTGAGGATTGTGTGAGATCCTAAGGAATTGTGTCAGATCTTGAAGATCATAAAAAGGAGAGACTGGTTATGTACAAGTATGACAGAAAAGGCCCCAAGCGTGGCGTGGCTCTGTACAGCTATTCCGCGGAGTTCGGGCTGACCAAGACGCTGGAGGACTGCTTTGAAGATGTTCATGACATGGGCGCGCATGGAATCGAGATCCTTGCGAACACGCACATCGAGAATTATCCGTATCCGACAGATGAATGGGTAGAGAACTGGTTCAGGCTTTGCGATAAATATGAAGTGGTACCGGTGGAATACGGCAACTGGATTGATTCCCATGTGCTGGGAGACCGGGACCTTACGACGGAAGAATCCGTGGAGATGCTCAAGAGAGATATCCGGCTTGCCCATCGCCTTGGTTTTACTGTCATGAGGACAAAGATGCCGGTCATCAATGATCTCCTGGAGCCGGTTCTGAACTGGAGAGAGATCATTCGCGGCGCGCTTCCCCTGGCGGAGGAGCTTGGAATCAAGATGTGCCCGGAGATCCACACCCCGTCCAACCTGAAGGGTAAGCTGGTCACGGATTTCGTTGATTTCATCAAGGAGACCGGAACGAAGAACTTCGGCCTGAACATTGACTTCTCCGTCTTCCGTACCGAATTCGCTGAGGGAGAGTGGAGAGATCCGAACTATACGCCCAATAAGCCAGAGGACATTATCCCGCTTCTGCCGTATGTCTACTGCTGCCATGCGAAGTTCATCAATATGAGTGATGACTTCCAGGAAACCACGATTCCGTATCCGGAGATCATCAAGGTGATGCAGGATAATGGCTATGACGGCTATCTGCTGAGCGAGTATGAGGGCGCGGATAAGTATGATGAGGGCTATGAAGTAGGACAGACTCTGAGGAAACAGCATATCATGCTGAAGAATCTGCTCGGCGACTAAGGAGGTGCCACGATGGAAAAACAGGTTATCCAGTCTGTAGGATTCAGAAATATCAAAGATGAGAACGGCAATGTCACCGGGTTCCAGTTCAAGGTGAGGCTTCCCTACTACAGAGGCATCTTCCTTTCTCAGATCCGCCCCGGCACACTGTTCGTAGACGGGGAGAAGATTGAAAAGGATGATATCATCTGGCACATCAACGGCGAAGATTTCACGAATGATGAGATGAAGGTAGATTTTCAGACACACTGGGCGGTTACGAAGCCGGCAGTCCTCAAGGTGAAGAAACCGGGCGGGCTCGCCCAGGGCTATCATGACCTGAAGTACGGTTTCTGCTTTACGTCTTCTTACATGCCTCCCATCATCCAGGATCATCTTGACCCGGATCAGGAAAGCATGGTGTTCATGCCGGAGTTCGGCCATCATGTGAATGAAAGACGGCTTCTGATTGTCTGATTGCCAGATACAGAATTGTTGACGGAAGAGGTAAGGTGGTTTATTGTATAAACATCCACGTAAATGGGCGGCGTCAGTTATTCCGCCCATGGATATGGAAACGATACAGAAGTACGAAACAGTAATGCAGAACAGAGATATGGAACAGTAATGCGGAGAAGTATTACAGAACAGAAAGGATCCTGATATGAGCAAGAAGCTTCCGGTTGGTATTCAGGTCTATGGCCTGAGGGATCTCCTGGAGAATACTCCGGAGAATTTCAAAAACGTAATGGAGCAGGTGAAGGCACTCGGCTATGACGGCGTGGAGCTTGCGGGGCTCTACGGACTGACGCCTGAGCATGTGAAAGAGGTGCTTGATGAGGTTGGCCTTGTGCCGATCAGCGCGCATGTCGCCTTTGCGGAGATGATGGAAGACCTCGATCAAGTCATCGCGGACTACAAGAAGATCGGCGTGCAGTATCTGGTTATGCCTTATATGGCGGAAGAATACCGTCCGGTCAACCCGGAAGGGTTCCAGAAGTTCCTGCCCATGCTCAATGAGGTTGGAAAGAAGATCCATGATGCCGGCATGACGTTCCTGTATCACAACCATGACTTTGAGTTCGTTAAGATGGCGGACGGGAAGTGGGGATATGACGTGATGTTCGAATCCATCCCGCACGACAATCTGATGCCTGAGCTGGATACCTGCTGGTGCGATGTCGCCACAGGCGATGCCCCCGGATTCATTAAGAAGTATGCCGGCCGCATCCCGGTGATCCACCTGAAGGACTACATCAAGAAGGGTGAAGTCAAGAACATGTACAAGCTGATCGGCATCGATGACGAAGCATCCGACGGCGACAGCGGCTACTTCGGGCTGCGCCCGGTGGGCTTCGGCCAGATGATCTGGGAGCCGATCCTGGAGGCAGGGCTTGGCGCCGGCACGAACTGGGTGATCGTCGAGCAGGATGAGCACTATGAAGTGGATCCGCTGGAGTGCGCGAGAAGAAGCCGCGAGTATCTGAAGATTCTTGGCTGGTAAAGAAGATCGTATCGACAAGGGACTGCTCAGGAATAGCTGCATCAGGATTGTACGGAAAGAAATTGATCAGTCAGATAAGGAGTTATTTCCTGGCAGAACCTTATGTGCATGTGAAACGAGCAGGAGGAAAGGAATCAAACAACATGAAAGAAATGAGAATTGCCATCATCGGATGCGGGATGATCTCCCACAGACA
>CAMORF010000091.1 GCA_946623485.1 uncultured Clostridia bacterium | reverse complement strand
TCCACCATACATGTCCATCATGCATGTCCATCATGCATGTCCATCGTGCTTGTCCATCATGCATGTCCATCGTGCTTGTCCATCATGCATATCATATCGGACATCATTCATCGCCGTCAATCTTACCCCACAAACCGCATAAAGTAAAGACTCACAGACGCTTTTTTCTCGTATTTTTATGCATATTCGATGAATATTATGCATATATGCAGGATTCATTTCACGATACCTGATTTTCTGCTTGCATATTTATACTCACAGCGCTATAGTAACGGCAATGAAGAACATATACTGTAACACTTAATCTGAAAGAGGAGAATCCGATATGGAAAAGGAAAAGGTTGTCCTTGCTTATTCAGGAGGGCTTGACACCACTGCCATGATCCCATGGCTGAAGGAAAACTTTAATTACGATGTCATCTGCTGCTGCGTGGACTGCGGCCAGGAGGAGGAACTGGACGGGCTGGAAGAGCGGGCGCTCTCCAGCGGAGCTTCCAAACTTTATATTGAGGATATCGTGGATGAATTCTGTGAAGACTTCGTAATGCCCTGCGTGGAAGCAGGCGCGGTCTATGAGCATGCCTACCTGCTTGGAACTTCCATGGCACGCCCTGCCATCGCGAAAAAGCTTGTGGAGATCGCCCGCAAGGAAAATGCGGTTGCGGTCTGCCATGGCGCTACCGGGAAGGGCAATGACCAGATCCGTTTTGAGCTTGGGATCAAGGCGCTGGCGCCGGACCTGAAGGTAATCGCCCCGTGGCGGATGACCGATGTCTGGACGCTTCAGAGCCGTGAGGATGAGATCGAATACTGCCGCAGCCATGGAATCAACCTCCCGTTCTCCATGGGCAAGGGCTATTCCAGAGACCGCAACCTGTGGCATATCAGTCACGAGGGGCTGGAGCTGGAGGATCCTTCCCTGGCGCCGAACTACGACTCTCTTCTGGTTCTTTCCGTCACGCCCCAGAAAGCGCCGGACGAAGTGACAGACGTCACGATGACATTTGAAAAAGGAATTCCGAAAACGCTCAATGGAAAGGCCATGAAGGTCTCCGATATCATCCGCGCGCTCAATGTACTGGGCGGAAGGAACGGGATCGGTATCGTGGATATCGTGGAAAACCGTGTGGTCGGAATGAAGAGCCGCGGGGTCTATGAGACACCGGGCGGAACCATCCTGATGGCTGCACACGATCAGCTTGAGGAGCTTTGCCTGGACCGGGAAACCATGGAGAATAAGAAGCGGCTTGCCAGCCAGTTTGCGCAGACCGTCTATGAAGGCAAGTGGTTCACTCCGCTCCGGGAAGCAATCCAGGCCTTCGTGGAATCCACCCAGCAGTTTGTCACCGGTGAGGTCAGGTTCAAGCTCTACAAAGGCAACATCATCAAGAATGGAACAACGAGTCCCTACTCTCTCTATAATGAATCCCTTGCGTCCTTTACCACCGGCGATCTCTATGACCATCATGACGCGGAAGGCTTCATCACGCTGTTCGGCCTGCCGCTCAAGGTGCGCGCCATGAAGCTGCAGGAAACTGCCAAGTCAAACTTCACAGACAAAATCAGCGGCATGGTCAATGAGATGCAGGGAAATGCAAAAGGAAAATAATCCGGCTCCGGGAATCGATTTCATTGCACCGTTTTGGATTGTGTGATATATTATTCAGGTGTCACACACGGCATAAATCAATCATATAGAGTGTGCAGATTTGCACTGGAAATGGAGCTGAAAACAAGATGAGTCAGGCAAAAGTTGACCGTTATAAGCAGGAAAAACGAAACGTGAAAAAGATCATGGCGAAGGAAAAGCGCAACTGGATCATTACCCAGATTATCCTGATCGCCATTGGAATCGCTGTCATTCTCTGGATCGGCATCTCACTGTTCCAGGCATTCACTGCTCCTTCCACGAATACAGCGAATGTTCAGTCTGTCACATATACACTTGACAGTTCCGCGCTTGAGGACTATCTCTCATCGATCGAACAAGTGTAACAGAACAACTGTAACGGATCCGTTCCTCTCATAACGGATCCCAGTCAAAAAGAAGCGCCGGATCTTCCTCAGATCCGGCGCTTCTTTTTCTTTCTGATTGATCAGCAGCTTTTAAGATCGTTTTCTGTATCGGCAACTTCCAGGATCGTTATTTTGAGTTGTGCTATCGAAGAGAGCCTCCAAACAATCTTGCACGGCTTTTATGCCTCGTTCACCAGGATCTTCCGGCTTTCGAAGAATCTGCGTACCATGTCATCCCATACCTTGTCGATCGAACGGTCCAGCGTGAAGATCTTCAAGGAGGTACCTGTCGTTACGCTCACTTCTTCCCTGGTATATGTCAGGTTCAGGAACAGACCGCCTACCTGCTCTTTCGTCAGAGGCAGCATGGCCTGTTTCAGAAGGTGCTCCACATTGTAATCCGCCAGCTTCAAAACAATCCGCATCTGGAGTGGCGTATGGTGCCCTTTGATGATCCCGTAGAGGTATGGGCGCATCAGCTTCCAGGTCATGGCATGCCCGTCGTCCTCCCCGAAATACTCCGGATGCCATGTCCCGTCAATGGCAAAGGTTGTGAAGGTCGTCACGGTCCCTTCAGAAAACAGGAAAGTATCAAAAGTATCTCCCGCCAGCAGTTTTGTCATAAAATCCTTTGTATCTGTAATCCTGAATGCAATCATCTTCGTCTGTTTTCCTTCAGGGTAAAACCATGTCATCCGACTACCCTCCCAATATATGATTCTCCCTTTTGATTGTCAACAATGCGGACGCGCGCCCGTTCCCCTGCAGGACTCTATCCTGCAGGGGGTGAATCGTCACTGATTCGTCAAAATTCTCTTCTTTTCAAGCAGTATCATCTATGCTATACTATCCATGTAGTATTTAAAACTACATGACAGATTCCAGATATTTTTCAATCCGTGACTGATTCGAAGCTGTCATCAAACCTGGTTTTGCAGCATTTCTTTTGTCTGTGGATTGAATCATTTTGATATTCTGTTTTAAGAGGTGAATGTAATGAGTTATCTGGTTGTGATAGACAGTTGCGGAGAGCTGACTGAGGATATGAAGGCGTCCGGACACTTTGTTTCAGCGCCCCTGACGATGGATGTGGATCAATATCATTTTGTGGATGATGAGACATTTGACCAGAAGGAATTCCTGAAGAGAGTCAAGGAAAGCCCAAACTGCCCGAAAAGCGCATGTCCCTCCCCGCAGTTTTACAAAGAATGCTTTGACCGGGATTATGACCACCTGTATGCAGTCACGCTCTCCGGTGCTCTGTCCGGATCCTACAACAGCGCTGAGGTCGGAAGAGCCATGTCGCTTGAAGAGCATCCGGACAAGAAGATCCATGTCTTCAATTCCAAATCTGCCTCCATCGGAGAGACTCTGATCGGACGGAAGATCGCAGAATATGAAGAGGCCGGGCTCCCCTTCGAGGAGATCATCGAAAAGGTGGATGCCTATATTGAAAGCCAGGTAACCTGGTTTGTGCTCGAATCGCTGGATACGCTGCGCAAAAACGGCCGCCTGTCCAATTTCAAAGCCTTTGTCGCCACGGCGCTGAAGATCAAGCCGATCTGCTCCTCCACACCGGATGGCGAGATCCAGCAGGTCGGGCAGGCACGCGGCATCAACAAAGCGCTCGTCAAGATGGTGGAGATGGCCGCCGAATCAGCAGGCCATATGCAGGACAATGAGATCGCTGTCTCTCATACCAACAATCCGGAGCGGGGCCAGATGGTGCTTGACGCAATCAAGTCCCGTGTCAAGGCGAAGGGGTATTTTCTGGAAAATGGCCGTGGGTGCACTTCCATGTATGCCAATGACGGAGGCATCATCCTGGTCTTGTAATCCTCCCGCCAAAAAGGGCTGCCGCTTCTATCAGCGGCAGCCCTTTCATGATTTTTTATCTGTTTACAGATCCACAGCTATGTGTTTATTTTTTGAGCTGTGCGATCGGATAAAAAGACAAGCAAGATGTATCGGTTATTCCGTGACAGGTCCTTACTTTGCCAGCAGCAGCATAATCTCATTGCTCCGGCTGATAAAGTCTGTCATCGCCTCCGGCTTCAGCGGCGCATTCGCGAGCGCTGCAAGGTCATAGAGCTGTTTCGCAAATAATTCTGAATGTTCCCCGTCCTTGTGCGCAAGCAAATACTGGACAAGGGCATTGTTCTCATTGAGGGTCAGTGTCTGAGCCGGCGCGAACAGATCCATGTCCATACCGGATCCGGACATGCTGTACATGCGCATCATATCCTGCATGCGGCGGCTTTCCTCCTGGATTGTCAGCATGGAAGAGATCTTTTCATCCTTCAGGCTCTGTACCTGGACGGTCAGCTTATCGTTTCCGACCGCCTTCTTGAACAGTTCAGAGAGAGCTTCCGTATCCGCTTTCAGCTTCTCTTCATCCGCATCGTCATTCTTCATGGACCCTGTGACATCGGCGTCGATGCGTTCAAACTTCAGGTCTTCCCGCTTCTGCTCAATGTGCTGCAGGTAAGGAGAATCAATATTGTGATGCAGGATGACTGCGTCCATCCCGTTCTCTTTGAACATGCGGATGTACTGGCCCTGCTGTGACTCATCCGTCACATAGTAGATGGTGGTCTTTTCCGGCTCTTTCGATTCTCCATCGCCGGCGTCTTCCGATGCCTGATCTTCTGCCGCCCCGGATTGCGCTTTGGCCCCGGCATCCGCGGATTGATCCTCTGGCTTCGCAGCCTCCGGCTCCTCTGTCAGATCAATCGTCTCTGCTGCCTGCGTATCCCCGGAAGCTGCATCTTCCGCCTCTTCCTTGCCAATTACCTCGGAAGCTGTATCTTTCGCATCTTCCTTGCCGGTTCCCTCGGAAGCTGCATCCGCAGCCTCATCTGCCTGAGCGCTGTCATTTCCGGAAAGCTTCTCCAGATATTCCTTCAATGTGAAGTACTTCCCGTCCAGGTTCTTGAAGAGCATGTAATCCTGCAGGCGGTCGGAAAACTTCTCGTCCTTCAGGCATCCATACTTCAGGAACGGGCTGATGTCATCCCAGTACTTCTCATAATTCTCCCGGTCCGTCTTGCACATTCCGGTCAGCTTGTCCGCAAGCTTCTTGGAGATATAATCGCGCAGCTTCTTGACGAATCCGTCATTCTGAAGCGCCGACCTGGATACGTTCAGCGGGAACTCAGGGCAGTCAATCACGCCCTTGAGCAGCATCATGTACTCCGGCACAACCTCCTTGATGTTGTCCGCGATAAAGACCTGGTTGTTATACAGCTTGATCGTTCCTTCAATGGAGTCGTATTCGGTATTGATCTTCGGGAAATACAGGATTCCCTTCATGTTGAAGGGGTAATCCGCATTCAGGTGAATCCAGAACAGCGGCTCACGGTAGTCATTGAAGACCTTGCGGTAAAATGCCTTGTATTCCTCATCGGTGCACTCATTCGGGTGCTTTGCCCAGAGCGGATGGATGTCGGAGATGCTCACCGGACGTTTGTTGATCTTGACACGGTCTCTGGCAGGAGAGATCTCTACGGTCTTCTTCCCGCCATTTCCATCATCCTGTTCTTCCGTCTTTGCGTCCTCATGGATATGCTCGACGATCACATCCGTGTCTTTCAGTTCACTCTCATCAATGGTCTCATACTCCTGAGGAGCATTGGCCTTCTCCAGGAAGATCTCCACCGGCATAAAGCTGCAATACCGCTCAAGCACTTCACGCATACGGTATTCATTCGAGAATTCAAGGCAATCCTCATTCAGATGGAGCGTGATCGTGGTACCGACCTCTTCCCTGGTGCCGTCCCGCATGGTATAAGTCGAAGAGCCATCGCATTCCCAATGAACCGGGGAAGCATCCTCCCTGTAGCTGAGCGTATCGATCTCAACATTCTCCGAAACCATGAACACAGAATAGAAGCCAAGTCCGAAGTGCCCGATGATGTCATCTTTATTCGCCTTGTCTTTGTATTTTTCAAAAAATGCAGTCGCGCCGGAAAATGCGATCTGGGTGATGTATTCTTCCACCTCGTCCGCTGTCATGCCAAGGCCGGTGTCACAAAACTTTACCGTCTTGGTTTCCGGGTCCACGATTACATGGATGGAATCCTTATGATCATCCGGATACTGGTATTCTCCCATGATCTCCAGTTTATGAAGCTTTGAAATCGCGTCACATGCATTCGAGATTACTTCACGGACAAATATATCGTGATCCGAATACAGCCATTTTTTTATAATCGGCAGCATATTTTCGCTGTTAATCGAAAGAATGCCCTGTTTCTCTGTCATATGTGTCACTCCTTTTTTCTCTGAATGTTTCTGCATGAGAAAGCTGCCGCGAGATAATCGATGCAGCTTTGCGTCACATCTGTGCCGTCTTTCTCTATAAACGAATGTTTCTTCGTTTATCCCCGGCTCACAGATGTGATCTGTCTGACTGATCGCCAACTGTTTCATATCATAAAACCAAATCAGAATAATGTCAATAGCACTCGTGTGTGTTGAGTGCTAATAAATTGATCCAAGAAAAAGGAGCACCGCATAACACATGCGATGCTCCCTGTTTTGAACCTGTTACGAATGAAATACGAATCTGCCATCCCGTCAGCTGCAGTAGAACGGGCAAATTCCAAAGTCGTTCCTGCGCATTCCACAATGGACGTATTCCGCAACTGTTCCTGCGCATTCCACAATGGACATATTCCGCAGCCGTTCCTGCGCATTCCACATTTTCTGCTGCTGTTTCACTCACTCCGCTGCAGTTGTATCTCCAGCCTCTTTAACAGCCGCTGCGGCTGTATTCACCGCTTCTCCGGCGGCCGCTTTCACTTCTTCAGCGGTGCATTCACAGAACTCTGCCGCAGCCGTCCCTGCATCTTCCGCGAGCCTGGCCGCATCCTGCCCTGCATCCTCCACGAACCCGGCCGCAGTCTGTCCTGCATTCTCCACGAACCCGGCTGTAGTCTGTCCTGCATCTTCCACAAACTCTGCCGCAGTCTGTCCTGCGGCTTCCGCAAACTCTGCCGCAGTTTCCGCGCTTTCTGCCGCCGCAGCGCCCGCTGCTGATGCTGCTTCTGTTGCCGCTTCCCCGGCAGTTTCATTCACAGCCTCAACAGCCTGCTCCACTTCCGCAGCAGTCTCCTCCGCTTCCGCAGTAACCTTCTGCGCCGTGTCAGGCTGTCCTTCTTTCCTGGCGACGACAGCTTTTACCTCATTCAGCAAGCCTTCCGCGGTTCCTTTCACCTCTTCCAGCGTCTTCTTTGCTCTCTCCTGGGCCTGCTCAAAGAGCGACTTCGCTTCATCCTTTACCTCAGATGCTTTCTCCTGAGCCTCGTCAAAGGCGGTCTCAATCGTATCCCGGGCATGATCCGCATTCATCGCAACGCCTGCGGCTGCTGTCTCGATTCCGGACTGGATTTTCTCCTTTGCGGCCTCTGCCTCCTGCTGCAGCCGGGCCTGTGCCACGCCTGCTTCCTGCTGAGCCTGCGATTTTGCCGCATCCGCGCCCTGCTGCATTCTTGCCTTGGCATCTGCAGCTTCTTTCTCAGCGCGTGCCTTCGCTTCGGCCGCTTCCTGCGCAAGCTTTGCCTCAGCCTCTTCCATCGCCTTCCGGGAATTCTCGACTTCCTGCTCCAGTGTATGTACCTTGTCAACAGCAGCCTTCACATTGTCAAGGAGTGGCTTCAGGCTCTCAGCAATGGCTTCCGGGTTGAGCTCTGAATACTTCTTACCAAGTTCCGCGTAAGCCTTTGTCACTTCTTTCTGTGCATTCGCGATCTGCAGTTTCAGATTGCCTGTATCCACAGCGTTCTTCGCCCGTCCCGCAAAAGTCTTACCAAGTCTTCCGAGAGAATCGCCAAGATCATCAAAAAATGCCATCTGTACCTACCTCCTTCTATGTGCCTGTGCTTTGAATCCGCTATCTGTTTCTGATGCTGCGCCTGGTGATGATCAGGATTCTTCTATTGCAGATATTCTTGCAGATATTCTGACCTCCTCTGCAGTGATTCCGGCTTTCTCTGCAGATATACCGATCATCCTTTGCCGCAGACCAATGATAGATTCAGTTTACCACGATCGGAATCCTTATGGAATGATCTTTCCGCTTTTTTCACATCAGGCTTTTACATCAGCCTTTCACATCAGCCTTTCACTTCAGCCTTTCACTTCAGCCTTTCACATCAGGCTTTCACTTCAGCCTTTTTCAACGTTTTTTCACAAA
>CAMORF010000090.1 GCA_946623485.1 uncultured Clostridia bacterium | reverse complement strand
ACGGACCCGGTACCAAGCGCGGGATCCGGATCGGACATCAGGCCGTAATTAAGAACCATGCCGTGATCCTCGAAGCCGCTGAGATCCTGTGTGCTGTATTTGTAGATCGGGTGATATCCCTGGCCGTTGATGTCCGTATCGTAGAGATAATACAGTTCCAGTTCGCCGTCATCTGTCACGTAAGGCATGACGTCGCCCACATAGCCGCCCTCAGGCGAGGGATACAGGCTGTACTCCACTGCTGCGTAAGGCTCGTCCGGGATAACCGGTTTAAATACCTCTTCACTTTCCTCTGCGCCTGCTTCTCCTGCGGCAGCTTCCGCTGCCGCGTCCTGGCCTGCCTGTGCAGGAGCAGTCCCCGCACCGCCGCAGGCAGTGAGAAGCAGTGACATAATGAGAAGGAATGAAAGCAAATTCTTATGTTTCCGCATTGTATACCCGCCTTTCTTTGTCAGAAGTTATAAATTGTATCCGAAACCAGATAGATTCCGCCGGCTTTCTCCACCTTTACATCACTGACAATAATGGTGTTCGGTGTGGTGCAGTTGCCGAGTGAAAGCTGATCTACCAAAGGCATATCCTCTTTCAGATACGCGGTGTACTCAACATATGTGCCGGAAGGCTTGGAGATCAAACCGAAGATTCCTCCGAGTCCTTTCTCAATGTCGTAGTTGTTGAAGCAGACCTCGAAAGGCGCAGGGATAATGGACTTCACGTTCATACTGATCCGGTACTTCTGGCCGGCCCGAAGGATCGCACCTGTGTAAATAAAGAGCTTGTTTTTCCACGCTTCGCGTCCTTCCACAGGTGTCTTCAGGAGCTTGACGGATGCCTTGTCGGGAGTCGTCGTAAGCTGCGCATCATAGCCATCCTGGAGCGCAAGCTCGCAGACATTCCTGATATCCGGATTGTAGTCCGTGCGGAAGTAGACCTTTTCGATCGTCACTCCGCTGATCTTGTAAGTGTTTCCGAAAGCACTGTTCGTCTCGCCAAAGCGGAGCTGCAAGGTCAGCTCTCCCTTGCTGTCGCCGGGCATAATGATGTAGGAATAGGTGTTGTCGCCGGCGGACATATACTGCTCATAGAGAGCGCCGTACGCAAGCTCGTCATTGCCGTCACAGAACAATTCGAACTTATTCTGATCCTTTGCCGCATTGATGTCGACTGTGACGCGGTATCCCTGCCCTGATTCAGGTGTCAGGCCGGTGCGGACGACCACCTTGGCGTTCCATGCATTGCGCTCTTCCGGTGCCTGTTTGATGCGGAAGATCGCGGAATCGCTGCTCTTCTCGAGAGAAGTAATATAACCATTGTCGGATGCTTTGCTCAGATACCCTGCGTTGTCATAGCCAAAAGTCGGAGCCGCATTCTGCTTGGATACAAATTTAACCTCTTCCACCTTCACGCCGCTGATCGTCACGGTATTCTTTCCGGCCGCGTTTCCGAGGCTCAGCTGCAGCACGAGATCAGCATCGTTTGCGGGTGTGATGTTGTAAGTCACGGTCTGTTTGCTGCCGGACGCTGTCAGCCCGTACTGGGCTCCCAGTTCCTTCTCAGCTCCTCCGTTGTTGTAGCAGATCTCATAGTCGATCTTCGAGGCGGCCTGCACGTCGATGCTGACACGGTAGATATTTCCTGCCGTAAGCTTCGCGCCGGTCTCCGTAAAGAGCTTGACCTTCCATGCCTCTCTTCCGGAAGCGGGCACCTTTGTGATGGCAAGGCTCGCGGAAGAACTCGTATTGGAAAGGCTTGCAGCGTAATCTTCATGCGCCCAGAAATTGACAGGTGTATTGCCGGATCCGGATCCGCCGACGATCTCATCGACCTGGACATCGCTGACTGTCACCATGTTCGGCGCGTCTGTCTTACCCAGCATCAGCTGGATATTCAGAACGGAGTCTGCACCGGGCGATACCACATGTTCCACGGTCTGGGAGCTTCCCGCGCTCAGGTCGTAAAACTCTCCGACTGCCTTTTCTTCTGCGCCATTGTTATAAAATACGTTAAAGTCAAAAGCCTCATCCGCTTCAAGATTATAGCGGATCCTGTACTGCTTGCCGGCTGTAAGCTGCGCGCCGGTCTCCACAAACAGCTTGACCTTCCAGTCTGCCTTATCCTCAGGAACGGAGGTGATCTCCAGGCTTGCGGAAGAATCAGTATTGGTGAGGCCTGTATCATATCCCGCATCCGACCAGACGTGAACGGGAGCCCACGCGGTAAGCGAATCGGTCATGAGGTTTTCGCCGGGCGTCTCAGCCAGTTCTTCGACCTTAATGTTGCTGACAGTTACAGTGTTTCCGGCTTCTGCATTGCCCAGGGAGAACTGAATGACCAGCGAAGCGTCGCTCTGCTGCGCCGTTTCAAAGACCACTGTCTGTGACTCTGAAGTGGCGGTAAGGCCATATTTTGCCCCGACACCCTTTTCTGTGCCGCCGTCGTTGTAGCAGATTTCATACGGAACTTCCGCCTCTGCCATCACGTCCGCACTGATCCGATAGCTCTTTCCGGCTTTCAGATCTACACCGGTATTGGCAAAGAGCTTAGTCTTCCACACTTCTGCACTGTCAGGCACTGTAGTGAAAGCAACACTCGCGCTGGATCCGTCTCCGCCCAGCTCAGCTGTATACTCGTCGTTCGCCCACAGTTCAAATGATCCGGGGTTGAGCGTTTCGGTATCGCCGGCATCTTCTCCCACATATTTCTCGAGTGTGACGCTGTTTACAGTAAACCTCGTAGCAGACGGGCTCTTGCCCAGATTGAACTGCAGGATCAGGTTATTCGGAGTTGCATCCGCTGCAACTTCGAATTCCTTGACTATATCCTTCGTATCGTTTGCTGCTATGCTCTGCCCGTAGAGTGCTTCATAGCCCTTTTCGACATCACCGTTGTTATAGCAGATTTCAAAGTTCACATCGGAGTCCGAAGTGACATTCGCTGTGACCCTGTATTTTTCTCCGGCTTCCGGCGCTGTCCCGGTATTCACAAACAGCTTGGACTGCCAGACACCGTTGTCATAAGTAGGAACTGCCGTTATGTTCAGGCCCGTTCCACTCACTGACTGTTCAAATCCGTCGTCATGAGATTCCGATGCGGATAGTCCGGAAATAGTCACGTTCTCATATGCATCCGAAACACTCGTGATTATACTGGTTTCTTCATTCCACTTCTCAACCGTCACGTTGTTTACCGTGAAGGTATTGTCTGCGGGACTCAGTCCCAGCTGGAACTGCAGAATCAGATCACCCGCATCTTCAGTTGTAAACTCGCTTGTATATGAGTCGGATCCGTTGATACTCAGCCCGTAAAGTGCGTCAAAGCCTTTCTCTTCCTCTCCATTGTTGAGGCAGATCTCGAAGCTCATTTTCTTGCTGGAGGAAACGTCTGCAACAACCTTATACTTAGTATTTGCTTCAAGCTCCACACCGGTTCTGACAAACAGTTTGGATTTCCAAACGCCGGCGTCAGCTTCAGGGACGGCAGTGATCGTAAGGGAACTGCCATTGCGTGTCTGCACATAGCCATCGTCACAGCTATCCCATACATCAGAAAGATCGACCGCTACGTCGCTGTATCCTCCCGGGATGATCGTCTCTTCCTGATGAGCCGGGACGAATTTTTCCACCGTCAAACCATCGATCGTGATGGTGTTGTTCGCAGGGCTCTTGCCCACCTGGAACTGGAGGACCAGATTATCGGTGGATGCATCTTCGGGAACGTCAAATTCACAGACATAGTCTTCTTCCGCGCCTGCCGAGATGCTCTGGCCGTACAGAGCGCCATAGCCCTTTTCCTCAGAGCCGTTGTTGTAGCAGATCTCGAAATCAAAAGCCTTATCCGAAGAAACACTTGCTGTAACCTTATAGTGTGTCCCCGCTTCCAGAGGCGTTTCGGTATCTACGAAAAATCTCGAGTTCCACACACCGGTTTCCGGTGCCGGAACTGTACTGATCACAAGAGTCGTTCCATCGACCGACTGTACATATCCCTCGTCATGTTCCTCGGTGGCTGTCAATTCCGGAAGACTAATTTCTACATAACCGTCTTCGTCCGGCTCGGAATCGCTGACCGTAGGATAAGCAAAGGAATCCGGCAGAACAGAAGTGCCTTCCCCGTTGATCACTTCAGCGATCTTAAGGTTACTCACTGTAATGTTATTTCCTTCGGTGTCAGCGGTGTTGCCAAGCTGGAGTTTGAGGGTCAGAGATCCGTCGACAGTTTCCGGTATAAAGGTATAGTTGATTCCCGATGTGATACCTGCCGTCAGGTTCTGGCCATACAGTGCTCCATAGGTCTTTTCTTCTGCGCCGCTGAAGCAGATCTCATACGCCTGATCTTTCTGCGCGGTGATATCGAAGATAACGGCATATTTCTTGCCGGCCTCCGGTGTGACGCCGGTATCGATCAGCATGCTGGACTTCCAGACTTCCCTGCCATCGGAAGGAGCCTCCGTGATATTCAGGGTCGCACTGGTCCCATCGGAAGAAACACTCTGGGTATACCCGTCTGAGTGCTGTTCGTACACATTTGTTCCGGACTGATAGGAGAAATCATCGGGAAGAACACTCTTATATTCCGTCTCCGGCTGCGGGTCACTGTTGCCCGTGTTGTAGGAGAAGTCGGACGGAAGAATATTATTGTATTCCACCTGGACAGATTCCACACTGACATTGCTGAGTGTAAAAGTATTGCCGGCTGCGGTATCGGTCTTGCCCAGCTGCAGACGGATCGTCAGAGGTCCGCCGTTGGTGTCCGGGGTGAGGAACATTTCGACGTGGTCAGTCTGGCCGGCTTTCAGGCTGCGGCCGTAAAGTGCGCCGTAAGCGTTCTCGGTGTCGCCGTCGAAGCAGGCTTCGTATTCAGCCTGGTCTTTGGCAGCTGTCAGGTCATACTTGATCAGATAGCTCGTACCGGCTTTCAGGTTCGCGTCTGTGGCCGCATAGAGTTTGGCCTTCCACACACCGCGGTCGCCCGGATTGGACGGTGCCTTCCGGATGAACATTGTGGCGCTCGATGCGCCCTCTTCCACGTCTACAACATATCCGTCGTCGTGCTGTTCATAGATCGAATCTGTGCCCGAATAGAACGTGACGGGGAGCGATATTTTGTCGAAAGAATCGGGAACAAGTTCTTCAAAAGTCTTTCCTGTAAAGACAGATTTATTTAGTGCAAAGCCCTCGGGGAGGACATTCGTATAGTGATCATTGATCTTCTCCACGCGGACATTGCCGATGACCACCACGCTTCCCTCCGGCGCTTCACCCAGAGAGAACTGCAGGATCAGCTCATCGCCGTCTCCGCTTCCGCTGATCACCGCTTCGCATGTTTTCACTTCGCCGCCGGTCAGCTCCTGACCGTAAAGAGCTCCGTAGCCCTTTTCCTCGTCTCCATTGTTGAAGAGGACCTCAAACGGCATGCTTTCCTCGCACATCACATCGGCAAGGATGCGGTAGCGCGTACCCAGTTCCGGATACAGGCCTGTTTTGACATAAAGTCTGGATTTCCACACACCGGCATCGAAAGACGAAGCGATGTAGTTGACATTCACAGTATCACTGCTGCGTCCAAGGAGCACAGCATAGCCCTGGTCGTGCTTCTCATAAACGATGGATTCACGCTCAAAATTGATCGGGGCGGGAAGCGCGTTCTCGTACTCAACTTCGTCCGCGTACTCTTCCACCTCAATCTCTTTAAAGTCGATCGTAAACGCAGGCAGCATGCCGAGCTGCAGGTCAAGGTAGCTCGTGCCGCTGTTCGCGATCATAATTCCGGTGATGCTGTTGTCTCCCTTATGGATCTGGAACTCCTGGAAATCACCGAACTTGACCGTTCCGGAAACATTAGAGTTAAAACGGTAAGTCACAAAATAATCCCGTCCGGCTACCGTAGGGTAGTTGCATTCAAGCTTGACATGCCAGGATTCTCCGTCGGTCTTCGTCGCATTGAAACGATAGACGCCGTCGACAGCCTCGCCGCTTCCCTGGACATCGTTTCCTTCGAATTTGGCGCGGAACATTGTGGTCGCCACTTTGGTCGGCGTCACTTCGTCCCTGTTTTCCGCCTGCGGCCGTACATCAGCGTCTTCCGGCAGCGACTGGAAAGGCTGCATCAAATCCGAATAGTCATCTCCTCCTGCTTCCTCTGTGGAAACAGCTTCCGCTTCTGCTTCTACAGCTTCTTCCCCTGCTTGCTTTGTCGGTGCTGTCTGACTGCAAGCACTGACCAAAAGAGCCAGCATGAGAAGCAACGCGATCAAGCTTCTTCTGCGTTTCATTGAGGTCTCCTCCCTGTTTGCTCATTGTTTACATTTTGTAAACTTGACAATTGGTATTTGCACACTTTTTAGTATAGATTTGCACATATATTATGTCAACCAATTGTAAACTTAATTTTTCATTAAATTAGTTTACATTTTGTAAACCTTGCTTTCCTATTGCGCCCATGTTATCATCAAGTAACACACAACAGTAAAACCAATGGGAAGGATATGCCATGGCGATGAAGAGAATCACCATGCAGGACATCGCCGATGCCTGCGGATTATCACGTAATACGGTTTCCAAAATATTCAATGAGCGGGGGGAAGTTCCGGAAGCAACCAGAAAGATGGTGCTTGAGAAGGCTCGGCAGCTCGGTTATTACCAGCTCCCGGCAAAAGAAGAGCCCGCCGTGGTGTACGGCGGGACGATTGCGGTGCTCACGCAGAATAAGCTGCTGAGCCATAATTTTGGTGCCTACTTTATCACAAGCTTCACCGACCACATTTCCCGGGCCGGCTATACCATGCAGATGTACAAAGTTTCCCCGGAGGAAATCGAGGAGAAATCCCTGCCCCCTCATCTTGACCTGGAGCAGACCACCGGAATCCTGGGAATCGAACTATTTGACCGCGACTATATCGACGCAATCTGCACCCTGCATAAACCGACGCTTTTTGTCGACGGATATGCCCGGACCAACAAGGCCCTGATCGGTTGCGACTTTGTCTCGATGGAAAATATTTCCAGCGAGATCGCTCTCGTAAAACGCATGATCGAAGGCGGCGCAAAGCGCCTCGGCTTTGTTGGTGATATCGGGCACTGCAACAGCTTCTATGAGCGGTGGGTCGGCTTTTGCGCGGCCCTCGGCGATGCCGGCCTGTCGGTCGACAAAACGCTTTGCATTCTGAAGGAAGACAGTGAACTATACGGAGATACGGAGTGGCTTCTCGAACAGCTCTCTGAGATCCCTGAACTGCCGGACGCCTTTGCCTGTGCCAACGACTATATCGGCATCCACCTGATGACCGCCCTCAAAAAGAAAGGGTTGTCCATCCCTGATGATATAATGATCGCCGGCTTCGACGGATCGCCGGAAGCCGCTATCGTTGAGCCTTCCCTGACCACAGCGTCAATTCCAAGCGCAGACATCGGGAAACTTGCAGCCTCCCTGCTGACGGAGCGGATCCGCAATCCGGAGTTTCCCTATCACTGGACCTATGTGAAGACTTCACCGGTCTGGGGGCGCAGCACGCCCTAAAGGCAATTCATTTTGAAAGGTGAAGCTCACATGAATAAATTCACGTGCTTCCATTCTGCGGCTTACGCCACAGGGCCGCTTTAGGCGGCCGGACTAACGCACCTGCGGATACGCCTCCTGCTTAGTTCCGGTTACTGTTACGTATCTCCATCGCCACGCAGGAGGTAATCCGCAGCGTGCCTGCCTGCATCTATGCTGTCCAGCCATTCTCACACATTACTGTGTGGAGCCTGGCCAGGTCTGCATAAACACATGAGCTTCTGCGCCGTACTGCAGGGACTTCTGCCTCCAGTACGGACCATGCCGTCACCGGCATGGGTTTTGTTAGTTCCCTGATAAAGTACCTCGCCCCTATATTATAGGACGCTGAAAGGTCGCAGTTATATCTCTTTCCGTTTCTGAACGTACAAAGGCTGTAGTTGTCGGGATCCCTCTCCACTTTTCCTGAACCGTCACAGGCAAGGGCGCTCGTCTTCCAGGCGCATACATGTGCGATCCGCATCCCTATCCGGTGTGCCATGTGCGCACAGGTCTTCTGCACTCCGCGTTTCTTCCATATATGCAGGCGCATCTTCCGTTTTCCACGGATCTTCCCCTTCATTTCCAGGTGCTCGAATACGATCACATCCGCATGATTCTCCTGCGCGAACCTTACAATGGCTGAAGCTGTCTTTTTCGAGAGTTCCTCATTACAGCGCACGGCATACTTCCAGAGATTTTCCGCACTCTTCGGGCCGTGTTCCCGGTTCTTCCTCCGGATCCGGTTCAGCACCTTCCACAGACGG